>JAEWDP010000080.1 GCA_023390055.1 Pseudomonadota bacterium
CAATGACGACATCCGGCAAACCAAGGATGGCATCAATCGATGCCCGATCTTCTTTTTCCATCGACTTATCCCTCGCGAAACAAGTCTGATGTGTAACCCTCATCCCCCGTTCATGAGGAAGAGCCCCGCCGCCTTCCAGCCGGATGCGTTCGCGGGCGGTCGTGGCGAACTTGCGCAGCATCTGCGGCGTAACGGCTTTCTGCCCCGTGTTTTGGAGCATCGCCTGCGCCCGCTCTGCATCGGCCTTGGCCTGATCGCGGATGGCCTTGAGGCCGTCGATGCGGTCTTTCAGCGCCGGGTCATCCAGATCGGCAATGCCCGACTCGATGGCGTCATAGAGCCGCTTAAGGCGCAGTTCCGATTCGGCGGCACGCTTATTGAGCTCGGCGATATGCTCGCCGCGGCGCTCGGCGTGTTCTTCTCTGCGATCAAGCGCGGCGGCAAGAACGGTTTCCAGCCGCTCGGGTTGGAGTAGCTGTTTCTCAAGGTGATTGACGACAAGATCGTGCGGGCTTGGACGTTCCCGCCTCGATCATGCGCTGGAACTCGGGGCGGCGGTCGTTGGTGGCCGATGCTCCGGGTTCGATGAAGGTTTCGACAAGTTGCAGGTTGCGGGACTCGCAATAGGCTTCGCCCTGCCGCTTCTGATCGGGAATGGAAACGTCATGCTCGGCCTGCCGCGCCGTCGAGACACGCAGGTAAAGGGCAGCGCGCAGCGGCACGGTCATGGCAATGTCTCCTTCTCAAACCTTGACTCGGCCCAAACTGGTGGACCGTTGGCCGCGCTCAGGCGGCGTTCTGTAACGGGCGCGCGCGCTCAACCCGCTCGCGCTCCTTGGGCGTGTTCATCACCTCCCAAAGATCGCTGCGTCGCTGCACGTTGAGCCAGAAGTCCGGGCTGGTGCCGAACACACGGGCGAGGATCAGCGCCGTCGCCGCCGTCACGTTCCTGCGGTTGCCGCATAGTTCGTTGACGTGCTTGCGCTGGACGCCCATCGCCTCGGCGAGCGCGCCCTGTGTCAGCCCCATCGGCTGCATGAATTCTTCGGTCAGTATCTCGCCGACAGTCGCCGGCTTACGCTTGGTGGTCAGCATGGTTGCCTCGCTTTCATCGGTAGCTGTGATCGTCCAGATACATCCCGTCCGCCTCGCCGCGTTCACCATCCCAGCGGAAGATCAACCGCCATTGCTGGTTGACGCGGATCGAATGGAAACCTGCGAGATTGCCGCGCAGCTTCTCGAAGTGATTGCTGGGCGGCACGCGCAAGTCCTGATCGGTCACGGCGTCGTCAATCATCTGGAGCTTGCGGAACAAGCGGGCTTCAAGATCGGATGGGATGTTGCGGGAACGAACATCATCCACAAAGAAAGCCCGAAGCCAGCCGTCCCGAAAGCCTACGATCACAGGTTTACTCCGATATTGGGCATATGTACCACTCTATAACTCATATTGCAATGGGGAAATGGCTCAGGAGCCGGAGCCAAACAATTCATCGAACAGGTCGCCGAACCATCGCTCGAACACCTCGATTTCAGCTTCCGTGACCGGAACGGGATCGGGCCAGTCGTCGGTGACGTTCCATGTGCTGAGGTCGTGCTTGGGCGGCCTGCCGGGGAATGGCCACGGATAGCCCAGCAATTCCTCAAGCTGCTCCGACGCCGTGGGCGGTCGTTTGGCGTGCCGGGTTGTCTTCGGCTTGTAGTCGTCCCTGCGGTCAATAGTCATCGAGGAAGTCGAACTCGTTACGCGAGCGTTGCCGCCACCCGGCGGGATCGGCAAACCAGCGGTTGATGTCGGATTCTCGCCATCCGGCGCCGTTGGTGCTGATCTTCAGTTGGGCCGGGAACGTGCCTTCGGCGATCTTGCGATAGATGGTGGACCGCGACAGACCCGTGCGAGCGCGGACGGTGTTAAAGCGGATGATACGGTCTGGTTGACGCATGATTGCGCTGCCTCCTGCTGGCTGTTTTTGACGATTGCAGAGACCAGACAGAGCAACGAATTGTCATTGCGCAACAGATATTTACCGTTCGTAGTGGTAATAGGGGCAAAACGGCGGGCGCTATGCGGCTGCATGCTTGCGACTGATTGACTCATGTTGTCGTGCGGGGATTCCCAAATCAGTTTTTTCTGGCTGCATTCACGGATGCCCAAGATGCCGAAGCCAGCGCCCCGCATTGTTGATGAGCTTTCGAACCGAGAACTGAAAGAGCAGTTTCTGGATCTGCTCGATGTTGTGAGTGAGCAGAAGCACCTCATTAGAGAATTGCGCGACGAGATCGCCCGCCTGAAGGGTGGATCCGGACGGCCGAAGATCAAGCCCAACAAACCAAGCGGCATGGAGCAGGCCAGCGAGAAGAAGGCGCTGCCGAACAAGGATGACAAACGCCGTGGCCGTGGCAGGAAGAAGCTGCTGCGGATGCCAATCGAGGATCAGATTATCGCGGCGCAAGAGGTTCCGGAAGGTTCCCGTTTCAAGGGCTATGAGGATTTTACCATCCAGGATCTTGTGATCCATCCCAAAGCGATCCGCTTCCGGCGCGAGCGCTGGGTAACACCGGATGGCAGGACTGTTGTTGCCTCTCTACCTTGCGGCATTGAAGACCATTTCGGGCCCGAGCTGCGCCGCTTCATACTGATCCAGTATCATCAGGGTCAGGTCACTGTGGATCGACTGGTCAAGCAACTCGATGCAATCGGCATTGAGATTTCCAAGCGCCAGGTCGTACGGTTGCTGATCGACGGGCAGGATAGCTTTGTAACGGAAGCTGGTGCGGTACTGCACCGCGGCCTTCAAACATCAGCCTGGGTGACGGTCGATGATACTGGTGCACGCCATAAAGCGAAGAATGGCTTTTGCACCCAGATCGGCAATGATCGCTTTGCATGGTTTTGCACGACCAACAGCAAGAGCCGGGTGAACTTCCTCGGGTTGCTGCGTGCCGGCCACAATGACTACATCATCGATGCCCAGGCACTGTCCTATATGCGCACCCGCAACCTTTCTCAGTCAGTTATCGACAGGCTGGCCAAGGCTGACGACAAGAGTTTTGACAATCTGGCCGCCTGGCAAGCGCATCTCGAGCGGCTGGGTATTACCGCGCTGAAGAGTAAGGTCGATCCTGTACGGATCGCAACCGAAGGCGCGCTGTGGGGCAGTATCAAGGCACACGGCCTGCTTGACGAGACGGTAATCGTCAGCGATGACGCAGGGCAGTTCAATGTTGGCCGACATGGATTATGCTGGGTGCACGCGGAGAGGTTGATTCACAGAATTGAAGCCTTCAGCGAGCGGACCCGCGCTATCCAGCAGGAAGTACGAGGGTTGATCTGGGACTTCTACGGTGATCTCAAGGCCTATTGCCGCAATCCCGATCAAAAGCAGAAGACCGCTTTGCAGGCCCGGTTCGACGATATCTTCAAGCGACGAACTGGCTTCGCCATTCTGGACAGACTGCTGAAACGCTTACATGCGAACAAGGCCGAACTTCTGATGGCACTTGAGCGACCGGAGATCCCGCTGCACACCAATGGCTCGGAGAATGATATCCGTTGCCAGGTTACCAAGCGCCGGATCAGTGGCGGTACACGCAGCGATGCGGGTCGCGACTGTCGTGACACTTTCCTGTCGCTACTCAAGACATGTGACAAGCTCGGTATCTCGTTCTGGGAATATCTCGGTCATCGCCTGTCTGTTACCGGAGCGAAAGCTGTCCCTTACCTGCCAGACCTCGTTGGCATGCGTTCACCAGTTATCTGACAAACCTGTCATCGTGCTACGGCGGCCGCTCCAGAAGCAACGCAACCGTTGCCCGGGATTATGCTCCTATTACTTTCGACCGAACCTCTGAGACTGCCTCGAGCGCTATTTTCCGTCTCTGAATGGCTTTGGTCTCAAACCATGCGAACCTCGCGCGATTTGGTTCGGTTTAAAAATACATCATGATTTCAAAGTTTTGTGGTTCTAGTACTACGCCCGAGTTGTAAGGGGTACTGCCGCCAGTCGCCCCAAACAGCGACATCCGAGGTGGGCGTTTTTCAGCGAAATAGCACGCGGCACATCGAATATCAATGTCGATTGTATCTATTAAAAATGGAATGGGGAGCCACCTATAAACACCCGCCCAATCCAATCCATGTAGCCGATAAAACAGCTTTACTGAAGCGGAAGTCTTCCATGTGGGCCTGCGGAACAAAATTCCGCTATAAGCCTTCCCTGCCGTCGGAAAGGACTCTGTATGCCCCAAATCAAAATCGCGGATCTTGCCGAGCAGTTGGTACGCACTGATCCTCGCCAAATATTCAAGAACTTTGGTTCAGAACATGCAGCCGATCTTGCTGCTGCTTTACAGAAGATGGAGCCACGCCAGGCGTGGTCGATTTTAAAGAGCATGACTGCACCTGTACGGGCAGACATATTCAGATGCTCCGATGTCCAGTTTCAGGCCAAGCTCGCAGCGATCATGCCTCGGCCGGACCTTGCAACGATCTTCGTTGCGATGGGATCCGACGATCGCGCCGATCTTTACAAGAAGCTTTCAGACGCGCAACGCGAGGCGCTGATGCCTGCTCTCGCTCAGGCAGAACGTGAGGTTATCAGACGACTGGCAGCCTATGACGAAGACATGGTCGGCGCGATTATGACTTCTGACTACGCATCGCTGCTACCGCAGTTCAGCACAACCGAAGCGCTTGAGGTGCTACGGCGTGAAGCGCCGAACAAAGAGACTATCTACCGCGCCTATGTCATTGACGCCGACCGCGAGTTGATCGGCTTTGTTAGGTTAAAAAATCTCATTACCGCGCCGGAGGACGCCAAGATCGTCGACATCATGGAGCGCAATACTCATGCGATCCGGGCCGACGACGATGTGGAGGATGCGGCACGCAAGCTCGCCCGGTACGATGTGATCGCCCTACCGGTCGTCGATGCTGAGAATCGCCTGGTCGGCATCATCACCTACGATGACGCGATGGACGTAATGGAGGCCGAGGCGACTGAAGATTTTCAGAGACTCGGGACGGTCACCAACCTAGCATCGAGTGTCGCAACTGCAACCGTCGCTATGCTCTACCGCGCCCGGATTGGCTGGCTGATGCTGCTTGTCTTCGGAAACATCTTTTCGGGAGCCGGCATCGCGTACTTCGAGGACACCATTGCTGCGCATCTCGCCCTGATGTTTTTCCTGCCCATCCTTATCGCATCAGGAGGTAATGCCGGCTCTCAATCAGCCACATTAATGGTGCGGGCGCTGGCAACCGGCGATATCCGTATCACCGATTGGGCCCGTGTCCTGGGGCGTGAACTGGTCGTTGCTGTTATGCTCGGTCTCAGCATGGCGGCAGCCATCGCCTTCATTGGTGCTTTTCGCGGCGGCCGGGACATCGCGATCGTCATCTCTCTCTCGATGATTCTGATTGTTGTCGTTGGAAGCATGATTGGCATGCTGCTGCCATTCATCCTCAGTCGCTTCCAGCTGGACCCTGCCACGGCGAGCACTCCGCTCGTAACCTCGATCGCCGACGCTACGGGGGTCCTGATCTATTTTTCAATAGCGAAGGCGCTGTTGTCCGTACTTTGAACGGAGACATGAGGCAGTCAGTCGCAACAAGATGATTGTTGGGCATTTGGTAGCTATATGTAGTTTGCGGGGCCATCGAAGCGGTCATGGTTGAAGCGGAAGAATGTAATCCTCTTCAGAGGTGATCCGTCCACGCGATTCTGCCGTTGATACAGGAGAGTTCATGCTTTACGTCGACATTCCAACACGAACCGAATTCACATCTCTTTCCGGCGCACGCTCTGATGCCTGCGTTTCGATCTATCTGAAGACCACGCCTGTTACCCAGGAAGTCGGAACATCCCGGATCGAGTTTGGCAACCTCATACGCGAGGCGCAGTCACAGCTGCAGGAAGCGAACTTCGACAAGAGGCGACTCGCTGGATTGCTCGACAGCTTGAACGATCTTCTCGACGACGACGAGTTCTGGCGCTTCCAGGCCAACAGTCTGGCCGTGTTCGCGACTCCGGACACGATCCGCGCATGCCGCCTGGCCAATGATTTGACGTCGACGGTACAGGTTTCCGACCGTTTTCATATGAAGCCGCTCTTGCGCGCAGTGACGTTCCCGCACTCGGCTTTCATTCTCGCTCTTTCGGAGAATGCTGTTCGGCTCGTCGAAATGCATGCCGACCTGTCACCCGAGGTAGTGAAGGTGCCCGACATGCCCAGGGATGCCGCGTCGTCAGTTGGGAAATCGACCTTGAATGAACGCTCCTTCAGTGGCCGCATCCACGGTTCGGAGGGACAAAATGTCCGGTTCCAGCAATATATCAGACAGGTCGATGCCGCACTTCGTCAGGTGCTGCCCGGTCGCGAGATCCCGCTGGTATTGGCGGCCACCGGGAGGCTCGCTTCAATCTTCATGCAGACTTGTTCATATCCTCACTTGTTGAAAGACACGATCGCCGACAGCCCCGACACGTTCACCGAAGCCGAGCTTGCTAGCAAGGCTCGACCTGTCCTTGACAAGGCCTATGCATCCGAAATTGCGGAAATTCACAGCCTCTTCGACAGGCGGGCGAGTGAGAGGCGCGTCACTACGGACATAGCCGATGCCGCTCGTGCAGCGACATTCGGTGGCATTCATAAACTGCTGATCGATATAGACTCCACAATTCCGGGGTTCGTCGATGACGAGAGCGGTGCCGTCACATTCGTCGAACAGGATGACGCGAAGGCCTATGGCGTTGTCGACGAGATCGCCGCGCGGGCACTTGCAAGCGGCGCGCGCGTGATGGGCGTGCGGCGCGAGGAGATTCCAGGCGGGAAGGAACTGGCAGCCATCCTCCGTTATCCGATTTGAGGATGAAAGAGGAAAACCACGAACATCAGCTCCCTTTGAAGTATTTGGAGAGCACAGCGTGACGATTAGAATAATAGTCGCGGCAGTCGCGCTCGAGAACGGCGATGAGCCAGTTGTGCATCGCGCGTTCCAGATTGCTCAGGAGCATGGTGCGCGGCTCGTTCTTGTTCATGTGATTGAAAGCCTGCGGGCGACTGCAGTCCTGCCGTTGCCAGCAGAAGAAGCAGTGTCCAGAGTGCTCGTAGCCGATGCGACCCAAGCGCTTGAGCGCTTGGTCCCGGCATCAGACGTGCGAGCAGAAATCAAGATTGATTTCGGCAGAGCCGATCAGGTGATCGAACGCTTTGCGTGTGATCGTGCAGCCGATCTTCTAATTATCGGCCCGGGAAAGCCACAAAATCTGCGTGAAAAACTGTTCGGATCGACGGTGGATCGCTTGTTGCGCTCAAGTCCATGTCCGGTGCTAGTCGTAAAGCGAAATGCTGATGGAGACTATCGCCGTGCGATAGCTGCAATCGACTTCTCGCCGATGTCGTTTACTGCTGCACAGAGTGCGGTGCGAATGGCGCCAAATGCAGCCATGGAGCTCGTTCACGTTCTTGAGATTCCGCTGGCCTTTAAGCAAGCAATGCTGAAAGCAGGCACTTCACAGGCTGAAATTGATCAATACCGTCGCGCGAAAAGCCAAGCCGCACTCAAGGAGTTGCGTTTAGCGTCAGTCACGCTTTCGATACCGAAAGAAAGTAAAATCCGGGTTGTACCCGGTGATGCCGCAACAACACTGATTAGGTTGGCAAGGGCAGGAAAGACGGATCTCGTGGCGCTGGGTGTCCAGGGTAGAAACGCCGTCTCCAAGATGGTTCTTGGAAGCGTAGCGCGCAGGGTAGTCTCGTTATCGACTTGCGATATATTGCTGACCCGTGAGCCCCTCTAACCGAGACCACTGCGATCGAGCAAAATTACCGGTCAGCCGCCCTTTTCAGTATGTCCTTAATGTAGTTTGCTAGGGTATGTTGACGTTCAGGGTTCCCAAATCATCTGAGTTCTGATTCAAGGTTGCGAACAGAGGAGTGCAGCCTTGACCCGTCGTGTCCTGACCGATGCCCAATGGGCGATCATCATCGAGCCTTTCTGCCTTGGCAAGGCCACAGACCCCGGTCAGACCGGGCGCGGCCCGCGGCTGTTCATGGAGGCTGTGCTGTGGATCGTGCGAACCGGCGCACAATGGCGGGAACTGCCCAGCGAATTTGGGAGGTGGAATTCGGTCTTCAAGCGCTTCCGGCGGTGGGTGAGGACGGACGCTTTCCACAGTATGTTCAGGGCCCTGGCCGCAGACGCCGACCTCGAATACGCCATGATCGACGGTTCCATCGTCAAGGTCCACCGCTCGGGCCAGGGCGCTAAAGGGGGACTCAAGGCCAGGCCATAGGCCGCTCGCGCGGCGGCATAACGACCAAGATACTTGCCCTGACCGACGCGCTTGGCAACCTTGTCGATTTCCGCCTGCTGCCGGGGCAAGCACATGACCTGCGCGGGGTGCCAGAGTTGATCGACGATCTCGTCGCAGATCACCTGCTCGCCGATCGCGCCTTCGATGCCGATTGGCTGCGAACCACGCTGGCCGAACGGAGCATTGCCCCGGTCATTCCGCCAAAATCCAACCGACGCTTTCCTGCCGAGTTCGACAAGGACACGTACAAATGGCGGCACCTGATTGAAAACTATTTCGGAAAGCTCAAGGAAAACAGAGGCATCGCTATGCGCTCGTGCAAAACAGACCAGAGCTTCAAGGCGTTCATCTCGCTGGCGGCCTCAATCATTCAACTCAGATGAACGTCAACAGGCCCTAACCTGTTCGATGTCCAATTTGCAGCGGTTACCAGTTTCAGCGGCAGCTTTGGACAATATCCCAATGCTGTTAAGCATCGCGGGGTTGAAAGCGGCCTCACGGTCTAGATGGTGTAACGGGCTGGTCCCCCACCCAGGTTGCTGGTGTGGTGGTCATCCCTCACAATGATGGTATCGCGGAGTCAGGGAGCTATGCCGGAATTTGGGTGATGACGGATTGAAGAAGGCGGCGTATCGAGGTGGGTGTTGAAGCCTGCCAGAACCTCCCGAAGGAGCGATACGCCTATGACAACGAATAGCAGCATTTTATCATT
>JAEWDP010000109.1 GCA_023390055.1 Pseudomonadota bacterium
GAGCTCGGAGATCGAGAGCCTCTTCTCAAATGCAGTTAATTTGAGAATCCGACCGTCTTTATTCTCGCAATTAAATGCCAAGCCTAGACCAAACCGCCGCATTCTTACAATTAACTGCCCAGCGACAGAAGTTACCCTTCCCTTTCAACGGCTTAGCGTTTTCTTCCAGTCAGAAATCGCCCCGTAATTACGCCGGGTACAAGTTTGTCTGTCGGGGCAGGGGAGCTAAAACGGCGCTTGTCGCGGCGACATTTTGCACGACTCACCGGCTCTGATTCCGCTCCGCGCCTGCCCATTGCTGATGATCCATCACGCGCCAAGACCTTAGTATAAGTGGATTGTACAACGACTGCCCGGCACTTCGGCCGGACTGATCTTCGGTTAGCTATCGTGGTCATATGGCTCCCATCAAGACGAGAACCCGTAGCGCTGCACACGAGCGATACGGTAGATATGGCGCGACTGTCGAAGAGCACAATGCGGCTTCGACCAGATCGCATCATCGCCTTGGCAGCCGTTCTAGTGACAGGTGGCATGCTGATCTTCGGTGGGAAGCCCAACGATGTGGAGTGACAACTATCTTGGCCGGTTGATTGTCAATTATCTTGTCCGGTTTGGGATCCCCGCCAGGCAGGCATGAAGGGAGGGGCGTAGCCCCGACCGGAATGCCTGCCTGGCGGGGATTGCGATCATAAACACCCCGTTTTGCGGGGGCCTGTGATCCATGTGGCGACAATGGGTGATATCGCGCCGCCTATCTAATTTGAGAATGATAGGTCGCGATGTCTGGTCACCACATTTCAGATCAACAGGTATTAAAATATATGACTGAACGTCGTCACCACAGCCAGGCAACAGCTGCAGCCAAGGCGGGTATTAGCGAGCGCAGCGCCCGGCGCATTGAGAATGCACCCTATCTGCCGTCGCAGAAGAAGAAGCCGCGCGAATGGCGTACCCGCAGGGATTGCCTTGAACATATCTGGCCAAAAGTCGAAGCCCTTCTCGCGATCGAAGGTATTCGGGTCGTCACCATATTCGAGAAGCTCCAGGACGAGTTGGGAGAAGAGGCCGTTCCCGACAGCGTGAGGCGGACATTGTATCGGCGGATCGCCGATTGGCGGGCCATGCATGGAGGGGACAAGGAGATATTTTTCCCTCAGGAACACCCTGCTGGCAGGCAGGGCCTTTCCGATTTTACGGAATGCAGGAGCTTGAACATTACCGTAGGCGGCGAGGCATTCGACTTCCTGCTCTACCATTTCCGCCTTGCTTGCAGCGGCTGGGAATACGCCGCCGTCGTTCTCGGCGGAGAAAGCTTTGCAGCCCTTTCCGAGCATCTGCAGGACGCCCTATGGCTCCTCAGAGGCGCGCCTGCAGAACATCGCAGCGATTCCCTGTCCGCGGCCTATAAAAATCTCGATGCCGATGCCCAACGCGACTTTACCCGCAGCTACGAAGAGCTGTGCCGACATTATGGCATGAGGGCAACCCGGAACAATCGTGGAGAAGCCCACGAGAATGGTTCGATCGAGAGCCCTCACGGTCATATCAAGAGGCGACTTGATCAAGCGCTACGGCTACGTGGAAACCGTGACTTCGAAGGCGTCGGGGAATTACGCGCCTTCGTGCATGCAATCGTCAAGAAGCACAACCGCCGTCGCGCCTCCCTCGTTCAGGAAGAAAGGCGCACCCTCAAGCCTCTTCCCCGCCATAGAACGACCGACTTCAAATTGCTCACCATCGATGTGTCGCGCAATGGAACCATCAGTGTCGATCGTGTGCTGTATTCCGTGCCATCCCGTCTCGTTGGATGCAGGCTCAACGCCCATCTCTATGATGACCGGCTTGAGCTCTTTTTGCGTGCTGACCTCGTCATGACCACCCACCGGGTCCGCTCGAAACCGCCGAAGCGTGGATATAATATCAACTTCCGCCATCTTATCGGCAACCTCAAGCGCAAGCCCGGGGCATTGCGCAACCTTGTCTATCGTGACGCCCTGTTTCCCTCCCACGCCTTCAGGCGAGCCTGGCAAGCCTTCGATGAGCAACTCGATTCCAGGCAGGCCTGCCGCAGCATGGTTGCTCTGCTTGACATCGCCGCCCAGACAACCTGCGTCGAGACACTCTCCCTGCAGGTCGAGACGGCGCTCAATGCTCAAAGACTTCCTGACATCACCGGCTTGCGGCGTCAGTTCCTGCCCACACAGCAACAAAGGCCCGATGTCACCATCCCGCCGCCCGATATTGCAGGCTACGATCTGCTCCTGGTCAATGAAAGGATGGTCGCATGACCCGTAACAGTGAACAGGCCGGTGCCGTCCTCTCAACCTTGCTGACCAGCCTGCGCCTGCCCAGCATCAATCGCAACTGGCTTCGCTTGTGCGATACTGCTGACAAGGAAGGCTGGCCTGCGGCACATCTACTTGCCTCACTCCTTGAGATAGAAATGGCCGAGCGCGACACCCGTCGCATTCAGCGACATCGTGACCAGTCTGGTTTGCCTTCCGGAAAGACCTTCGCGACCTTCGATTTCGATGCTGCCCCTTCCATCAAAAAGGCTCAGATCATGGCTCTGGCAGGTGCAACGGAATGGATCAAGAACGGTGACAACTTGCTGGTCTTCGGCCAATCGGGCACCGGGAAAACGCATATCGTTTCTGCGACAGCGCATGCTCTCATCGATGTCGGCTATCGCGTTCTCTTCTCCAGCACCGCGGATATGGTCCAGAAACTCCAACTGGCCAAGCGGAACCTTGAACTGCCATCAATGCTGGAGAAACTGGACAAGTATCACCTGCTCGTTCTTGACGACATGTCATACGCGCGCAAGGATCAGGCCGAAACGAGTGTCTTGTTCGAACTCATCGCACATCGCTACGAACGCCATTCCATCGCGATAACTGCCAATCAGGATTTTTCCGCCTGGGACCAAATCTTCCCGGATCCGGCGATGACCGTCGCCGCGATCGACCGCCTTGTCCACCACGGCACGCTTCTTCAAATCAACGGGGAGAGCTTTCGAAAGCGGACAGCAATTAAACGGGCTTCGGTCGTCTGATCAGCACTGCATGACCCATTGCGATGCAAAGCAATGGGTCAACAACTCCTGACCAACGATGACATGCATATTCCTTGTCAGGACCGGCCATCATAATTGACAACGACCGGCCATCATAATTGGCACGCTACACAACGATCTAGCACGACGTCTTCTCATGTATATCGTGCTTGTCGTTTGAACCTTTTGGGTGCTACCCAGACTGTTCGATCGTTCCGAGCTACGAGGGATTCAGTTACTCACTTCATGGCTGTGGAGCCTATGAGGGCAGGGGCACTTTGGCTGACGCAATCGTGCCCTTCTATCAGCGGTAGCAACTACTGGTGCACCAGATTGATTTCCAGCTTGGACCCTGTCGCTTCTGCGTAGCGGCGCAACGTGGAGAGAGAAGGGGAAACTCCGCCACCTTCGAGTCTTGCGATAGCTGACTGCGTTGTTCCTATGCGTTTTGCGAGTTCTGCCTGAGAAAGTTTAGCCGCGGTTCTAGCGCGCACCAGAGCCTCGATGATCGAGAATTCGGTGTCTGCCTTCCTGTATTCCTCACGGAACTCAGGGTTATTCATCAGGCGCTTTTTAAGATCTGCAATCTTGGTCATGGCATCACCTGCTTCATACGTTGCTTCGCGATATCCAAGGCACTTTTCGGGGTCTTCTGCGATTTCTTAACAAACACATGGAGGACAATCACGCGGCGTCCAGTGACCGTTACGTAAAGGCCGCGCGCGATACCTTCAGAAGCTTTGGCGCGAAGCTCCCATAGCTTGCCCTCGAGATGCTTCGCATGAGGCTCGCGCAATTGTTCAAGCCCTATGCTCTCTACCATTTCCATTAACCGGATTAGGCGTGCTTGTAAGCGAGATGGAAGCGCCTCGATTTCCGCATCAACATTCTCATCAAGAGTTTCAACAGTCCATCTCATATGTGCTATATAGCGTAAAAGAGATTATTGTGCAAGCTGAATAGGTGGGTGTACTCACCATCAACGTCGCTGCTGGCGTCTGCGGCTGGATTATTCTCTGCTGTGTAAAGCAAGCTGACTGGCCTTTCCCTTTATCCGGTGACGCTCTCGATCCGTGCAGGGCGATCCTATTGAGAACCTATGCGCACCTCAGACGAGGCTGAAATGACGGGTCCCCTACACTGGAAGGCTGGGATGCGGTACTCAGCTTCACTCGTCGAACGAGTTGTGGAGTAGGCGGCAAGGAGACCCCATCTGGCGAAGCGGCTTAGGGGTCAGGTATCGGTAGCAGACACGATAATCTGCTGTGAGCTTCTATGTCTGAGCCTAGTTCTGGAACTAGAACTTTCCATAGATCGAGGCTGTTGAGGATCCCTTTGAGGGTGCACCTCGGCAGCTTCGTCGGCGCTGGTCGGATGAGTTCAAAGCGCGGGCAGTGGCAGAGGCACTGGAGCCGGGTGCGAGCGTCTCCCCGAAGTCGATCTGCAGCTGATGACCGGGCGCCGTCTCGAACCGGACTGTCGCCCGCTTCTGCGCCTTCAATTCCCGGCGCCAGCGCTTCACCCTCAGTTCTACCGAACGACGACCGATCACAATCCCATGCTCGCTGGCCAGTTCCTGACGAATGACATCGGCATTGCCTTCGTGGTGGAAAAAGCGCTCCCGAAGCCAAGCGTCAAGTCCGTCAAATGCTGTGCGACGGACAAGTCGGCGGATAGGACACCACACCGCCTTCGCGAAGATAGCGACGAACCGTATTGCGCGCGCAGCCGAACTCCTGCGCAATCCGTTTCGATCCCCAGCCAACCTCATGTAATCGAACCATAACCTTTCCCCCGACCGCATCTCCTCAACTCACCCTGTTTACGACACGGGGAGTTTCAATGGAATTCAACGCATGCTTTGCAGTCTTCAGCTACCGCTACCACCGCCCTGCGATCCGTATCCTCCACATGACAGCGGCGCGAACAGGTCATATGCGGAAGAAATTATACCAACAGCAAGTTGAGAGGGGCTAAGGCCTAAATAGGGTAGGGCCACGCGATAATGTCGCATAGCAGCAGACGGTACACGATTAAGCCAGCGGCACGGAGAGCTGGATCCACGCGCAGTCGATGTCTCGCCGCCACGCACTCCGTCATAGTCATCTATTTCAAGGTCGCCGGATTTCACCGACGGGAAGTGCCAGGCAACTGTGTTCAAGCCGGATAGTCGCGGCATCGCAGCCAACAATGGGAAAGAACGAGCTTCGACGGTTCCCCTCGAGGAACGCCACGCCAAAGCCGAGCGCGAGACGATGGACCGTTGCCATCATATCGCGCTGTTGTCCGCCAAGGCTTTGGGAATCAGCTGACTGATCATACAATCCCGAAGAAATGCTGAGCGACGTCGTGTCAGACTTTCAACGTCACTGGCTGACAGGATCGTCATCATCCCCGGTGGCAGCCACGATCAACCCGACGGTTGCTGCAGCGCCACCAGCAATCGCCAGGGCTGTTGTGCTTGCACCAGTGGAAGCAGCACTTCCAGTAGTGGCAGCAGGATTTGCCTCCGTAGTGGTCACCGGCGCAGTACTAGAAACCGAGACACACAGGGCCTGATTTGCGGAGATTAGCGAGGCTGCAGACTGAGCGCCGATGTTTAACGAGCAACCGCCACTGCGAGTGATGCGACAGCGCTTGCGCCAGTCTCGATCTGGCTTCCCACGAAGAGCGGCGTTCCGCTTGCGGCGCTGACCCAACCATCACCACTCAGGACGTTCACCGGACCCGAGACCGAGCTCAATTGCCCGATCGCCTGTCCCGATGGCAAGCTCGACAAAGGAACGGTACAACCACAGTCTTGCGCAAAGGCAGCACCTGCCCCAACGCTCATCGCCACACACAATCCTGCAGCGAGACCGAAACCGCGCGCACGAACCTTTTCCAAACCTGCAAACAAGGATGACATGGAGCCTGCACTCCTCCCTTCTATTCTATCTCTGTTTCAACCTATAGCGACTACCGCCTCTTTTACAACCCACCATTGCAGGTGCCACCTTCTTTCGAGACGTCCAGGTACGGAAATCGTAGGCCGAGCGCGCTGTCTGTCAACGGCGGATTAAAAGTCGGCCATTGGGCGGCGCAAAACCAGGCCACTTGATGTTGGGGGCATCGAGCGCCGGGAGGGCGTAGCCCGAGCGGTGTTCGATGCCCCCAACATTGCGTTTTTCA
>JAEWDP010000117.1 GCA_023390055.1 Pseudomonadota bacterium
GTCATAGCGTCACTACCTGCAACACATCAACGACTGGACCGCCGGCATGCCGCAGCGTGCACTTCTCATGGCTGAACGTCCGCAAAAACCACCTTCCACCAGAATATGCCGCCGTAACATGCAGTCATGGCGGCCAGAATTGGCAGCTCGCTGGACCACGAACTTTGCAAGCAAGAAAAGCAGCCGTTTATGGACGGACACTAGTTAGCGACGCCGATCGACGGGATAATCCCGAGAGAATTCCCTGACGGCCATCAAAATCGGCATAAGCCCGCGGCCTGCCGAACTCAGCGAGTATTCGACACGAGGAGGCTGCTCTTGAAAGTCGTGCCGGATTATGAGGCCGTCAATTTCCAGCTCCCTGAGATGTTGCGTTAGCATCTTCTGGGATATCCCAGGTATGTCTCTCATGAACTGCGATGCCCGCAATGATGGTTCGGCGAACAATCGGAAAAGGATCGGCAGTTTCCAACGTCCTGTGATCATCCGAAGCACCCTGCTGACATGAGAGACAGAACCGTCGGCTCCGAGGCACGTCGCCCTGTCCTCGACAGGCACTATAAAGTGCGTAATTGCCTGCTTCATCGACGAACCTCATATCTGCTGGAGACGGTAAGACGGATCAAATATCATGGACTTACAACTCCAAAACAAGGTTGCGCTGGTCACGGGAAGCAGCAAGGGGATTGGCGAGGGTGTGGCCAGAGGCCTCGCGAAGGAAGGGGCAACCGTTCTTGTCCACGGTCGCGACAGAATGAAAACAGAGGACGTCGCGCATGACATCATATCCTCTGGAGGTCGGGCATTCGCGGTATTCGGCGACCTGACAGTGTCGGATCAGGTCGATCGTCTTGTTAGGGATTCCAAGGCCGCAGCAGGGTCGATCGACATCCTGGTCAATAATGCCGGCGGATCTGCCCCGGCAGAGGATTGGACTTCGACAAACCCTGAAACGTGGGCCGCTGTCTATGACATGAACGTGCTCGCATCTGTGAGGATCATCTCGCTAGTTCTGCCCGCAATGAAAGCATCGCGGTGGGGTCGGATCATAAACATCTCAAGCCTGGCGGCCCTGATGCCGCCCGCAAGTCGACCGGACTACTCCGCCGCCAAGGCGGCCATGATCGCGATGACGGCGTCGCTCGCAAAAGACGTTGCTGCATACGGCATCACCGCAAACACCGTTTCGCCTGGAACGGTGCATAGCATCAGTTTGGATACCGCATTCCGTAAGAAAGCCATTGAGAGGGGGATGGCCATTGACGCCCCCTGGGACGACATAGAGAGAGAAATCCTGCCAATGTTTGCTCAGGTGCCCGTTGGAAGGGTCGGAACCCTCGAGGAGATTGCAGATGCGATTGCGTTTCTCTCGAGCCCCCGTGCTGGCTATATCACAGGAGCAAACCTCCGACTTGACGGAGGAATGTGGCCAGGGATGTAGCAGGACAACAGAGGGGGCTGCGCCAAACCTGTCTAAGTTCCCCGCCTCAGTTCCAGTTTGCCATGACGAACCGGTGGATCTCCGCTTCGAGTTCCTGGTCTTCCGGCGTCCCACCCATGAAGCCACCATGGGGCATAGCTTCGAAGACGTGCAATTCGGTTTCCACGCCAGCTTTTCGCAAGGCTCGATGCATCCTCACCGTGTTTGACAGGAACAGGTCACGCGTGCCGGTCTGCAGGAATGTCGGCGGAAAGCCCGCCAAATCGCCGAAGAGCGGCGATAGATAGGGATTGGAGAGATCGGCACCACCGGCGTAGAGCAGGTTGTTTGATCGTAGCGGGCGGGGCAGAACGAGATCAATCATCTGGTTGGTCTGGAAGCTGTCACCGGATTCGGTGAGGTCAACCTGTGGCGAGAGCAAGACTAATCTGCCAGGCATTGGCATGCCTTCATCTCTTGCCCGCAGCAGCATGGCAGTCGCGAGATTGCCGCCTGCCGATCTCCCCAGGATGATTACCTTGTCGGGGGAGTGACCTCTCAAGACATGACGGTACGTGGCTAAGCAGTCATCAAGAGCGGCCGGATAGGGATGCTCAGGCGGCATCCGGTAATCGACGCCGTAGCATCGCACGGCGTGCTGGTGAGCTTGGCGTCGCGCACTGACGCGACAGGCCTCACCGCCTCCGAACACCAATGCGCCGCCATGCATGTCGATGAGTGCGCCACGAGCATCAAATTGCCCGTGCGGCGTCGCGACATGGATCGTTGCTTGTTCGACTACAATTGTCTTGACTGTGGACTGCAAACTCCCGGCAAGATCTTTGGCCGCGGCGGCGTAATGCGCATCTACTGCGGCTTTCATCATCATCCAGCCTGAAAAATCCTCTGGGGACGGCATTTCGAACCGCGCATTCATAGGGCTGCCGTCCTTGTCGACCAGGCGCGACAGTGCCGCTTGTGCTTCGACGCTGATGGACTGTGGGGCCTGAATCATCCGTGAAGGGACGGCTGCACTGCGTGAGGAATTGCTCATTTCTTGCTCTGTAATGGAACGAAGCGACGATGACTTTTTCTCGAACCCGGGCGCCGGTCTGGCCTGTCGATTTTAGATGTTCTGCCCGAGACATGAGATCGCTTCAGATTGGCACTTGGGTCCGCAGCCAGATGACTGACTGTATCCCATTGCTTTGAAGGGAGAATAGCCTATTACCAAACTGATTTTGCTACCACCTCAACAGTTTGGGCCCGATTGACGCTCCCAGTGCCGCTACACATGCAATGGCGATCGAATACCATACCGCCACAAAGGCAGCGCCATCGTTGAGGCAGGCGATGGTATAGGCGAGACCACCAACGGAACCTGCAAGGAAACCTGCAATAGCGCCTGCCTGGCTGAGCCGCGTGGGCGTTCCTGCCCGCATCGCAGAAAGAATAGCGGCGAGCGCCGGGATGGAAGCCATGATGATAGTACCCGCACAATTTAGCACCGAGTAGGTGTGAACCCCAAGCAAGGGAAAGCCGCTCCGATCGAACAGAGCTCCGGTAAGCAGGAAGGCCAGTGCCGGAGCAAGAAAGATAACCGTGCGAGGCACCTGGCTCGGCTGGACCACTGTCCAAACAAGATGAAACCCGCCGGCAGCTACAAGAACCATGCCGATGACCTTGAACAGGAACGTCCATGTCGGGAGTATCTGCATGAGGTCGGAGCGAGGTCCGGCGATCATCACAACGACACCAGTCGCTGCCAGGATCGAAAAGACCAGCGCGACAGGTAGGACGATCGAGAGACGGAGCGAAAGTGACGCGCCTTTACCAGCTTGCGCTGCAAGCCCTCGAATAAGATCGTCCGTTGGTTGTCGATTGTCATTCATGCCCGGGGCCTCTTCTCTGTGTTGCCGCCATCAGTTTCTTCAAAGAGCGATGGAAAGCGACGCGCACCGCTCCCTCGGTGGAACCGATTCGCGCAGCGGCCTCTTTGGTAGAGGCACCCTCAAGCCCGATGGCTCGGACAGCTGCCTGTTCGCCAGGGGGCAAGGCGGAGATTAGTTTTTCAACATCTGCCGGATTGCGTTCAGGATCGAACACCTCAAATGAGAACAAGCCGGCCCACTGCTCCTCGGTCAAATCAACGCGCGTGCGTGCGTCACGGCCCAAGCGCCGGCTGGCATCAATGATCTTGTAGCGCGTAATTGCGTTCAGCCACGGAAGCAGAGACCGCTTCGTATCCCATTGGTGGCGACGGGAATGCACTGCTATGAGCACTTCCTGGACGACATCCTCTGCCTCGTAAAGACTGAAACCCATATATCGCAAATGCGCCTCGACGATCCGCCGCACCGAAGCGGCGAAAGCCCTGAGAAACGCCTCGTAGGCAGCGCTATCTCCAGTGCGTTCCGCGCGCATCGCTTTCGCCCATCTGTCTTCCCGTGTGTCCATGCACCCATGCTTTCGGTTGGACGAAACCCATTGTTACGACCTATCGCGAATTTATTCGAATTTACGCGCCGATCACATAGTCGTGACGATGTAAGATTGGGGAATTCCCAACGAAAGACTCCTCCGAAGCATGTGCTTTACGATGAAAGGAAGTCCGGAATGATCATGAACAGGCGCACATTTTCCACTGCTATGCTTGCCGGCGCGGCAGCATCAATGCTTTCAACCAAAGGCATGGCCGCATCGGCGGCCGGCCACCCAGAAAAGGCCCGTAACGTTGTCTTCGTCCATGGGCTATTCGCAGATGGTTCCTGCTGGAGCGAAGTGATATCGAGGCTGCAGCCCGAGGGCTTGAACATCACATCCGTGCAGAACCCTCTGACTACTCTCTCGGAATCGGTTGCTGCTGCGGAGCGAGTACTGGCGCGGCAGGATGGGCCAACAATATTGGTAGGGCACTCATTTGGGGGAATGATTGTAACTCAGGCCGGCATGCATCCTAATGTGTCGGCTCTCGTGTACGTCGCCGCCCGTGCACCCGACGCAAACGAGGATTTTGGCGCTTTGGCAAAAACCTTCCCTACTCCCCCCGCTTCTGCCGGGATCGTTTTCGACGGTGAGGAAGGGAGACTTAGCGAGAAGGCATTCCTCGAGGACTTCGCCGGCGACATTCCAACGGCCCGCGCGAAGGTGCTGTATGCAACGCAGTATCCGTTCCAGAAGGCGCTACTCTCAGGCAAAGTTACCGAAGCCGCTTGGCGCCACAAGCCCAGCTATTACGCGGTGTCGAGCGAGGACCGCACGATCAACCCGGACCTGCAGCGCTTTCTCGCCAAACGCATGGACGCAAAGGCAATCGAATTGAAAGCCAGCCATCTCTCGCTGATCTCGCACCCGGACGAGGTCGCGGAGCTTATCCTGGAAGCTGCAGGCCAGAAAGCCTAACCCGATCCGCGAAATTCAGACAGTCAGACACCGCTGCGTGACCTCCCCTAAACCTGCGCTAGTCGTCCAGTGACCTCTTTGCAAAGCGGACGGTTTCTAGGCAACGAGGCAAGCAGCGCAGTCGAGAGAGGACGACAGCCAAGACTGGGGGTGTCGTTCTTTCTCCGAGCTGTTAGGCAATGAATATATGTGTGCCAGGTTGTTCAGATTTATCTCTCAAGCAATCTAGCTCTTGAACGGATTCGAACCATCGACACGGTGGGAGATGTCGTCCGCTCAACAATGATTTCCGATATTTGACAAACGGCGGGAGTCAAATGTCGTATCACTCACCTTTTCGTTTGATCGGAATTACTTCTCCTCTGGCCCCTCCGAGGTTGTCACGCGTCGTCAAGACGGGCTTAAGCTCCACGATTCTCGCAGCCTGTAAACTTAGCCATCCGGATGGCAGACCTGTGAGACTTTCAACGTCGTGCGGAAACAGCGGTAGATCTTCGCGCAAGTCCTCTTTTGTGACTTGTCCCGCATCGACCAATGCCTTGAACACGTCCGCGAGCAATGTCGGTTCCTGCATCGGCCAAATGTCGTCAAACGGCTCCCGCCTGGAGTAGCCTTTTGCGCTGTAGATTTTGTAGAGACGAGTTGCGGAGCTTTTGTCCAGAATCTGAAGCCGCTGCAGACGCATAATTTGCGCCTTGATCGAAACTTTCCAACGCGCCTTCAGTCGCTCCAGCTCCCAAATAGCCGCGGTGTCGATTTCAACACTGAACTGGCTTGCCGGGAGCAAGAACGCGGACGCAAAGCGGTGGGCCTGGTCTTCAATCGCTTTGAAGTTCTCGACGAATTCCTCTTCGGTCACTGCTCGGTGCAGCACCAGGTGGGCTAGTTCATGAGCCGCATCAAATTGGCGCCGGGAAAAAGACTGCTTATCGCTGGCGAGCAAGACGTATGGGCGACCGTCCGATCCCCAACGGCTCAGGCCATCCAGCTGATCGGTTTCCATTGGTTCGCTGGCGACTACGACGCCAATCCGCTCCAGCAGCTCGACCATGTTAAGAATAGGGCGAAGGCCCAGGCCCCAATGCTCTCTTGCTGCTTGAGCGTATGCCTCGATGTCCTCATCGCGGAGATTGCGAAAATTTCGACCCTGCAGGAGATCGGGAACATTTACCTCGGGAAGGTGGGCGTAATGGTCAGCCACCGCCGTAACATCTTCGAGCCATGCCAACCTGACTTGCTGGGACAAGCGATCGCCGCGCAAAGCGCCGGCAAACGAGCGAAAAAACGACAAGCCACTACCTTCACGGCGCGGAGTCAAAAAGAACTCCTCGGGCAAGCGAAGGACCGAAGCCAATTCAGTCAGGGCAGCGGGTTCGGGCGCGGTTTCGCCCTCTTCCCAACGGATGACTGTGCTTGCAGCGCGCTGCATCAAATCGGCCAGCGCCTTGCGGGAAGTTATTCCTCTCGCTTGCCTCGCTTCAGCCAATCTCGCGCCAACAAAACTTTGCACTCCACTACGCACGGTCGTTCCTAATTTTCATTGCCTTTCTTATCATCCGCTGAGCCGTCCTTTTTGGAGGCCTTGAACGACTTCTTCACCTGTTTAAGGGAGAAGGCCTTGGCCGCCGGTTGAGCTTGCGATCCGTAACCAGCCAGGAAGTCCTTAATATCAGCCTGAAACAAGAACGATTGCGATCGCGCGTCGGCCACACAAACGGTAATTGACGCTATCTTTCCAAGAGCGTGAGCATCACGACGGACCATAATGAGAACAAAACGTTCTCGGTCGGTAAACATCTCCGGCGGATGAAACAGGTCGTATGACAGTCCGCGGTTTTGATTGCACAAAGCAGATCGGGTCGCATTCTTGATCGGCAGATCATCTACTTCACGATGGGATGCAAAACCGATCATTGTATGGCCGAAACGGCCGGTGGTCAGATAGACCGGCGCGTCTTTGATTTCATCTGGGCCTTGTTCGATCGGAACCGACTTGACGAATTCTGCGCCGTGGCGGTTCAGCATCTGCTCGAACATCTCATCGATAATTTGAAACCGGACGAGACCAGTCGCTCGGCTTGCCCGCCGCCTTGAGAGCGCCACCCCATGGGTGACTGCAGTCTGTGACCCGCTCACAGCGGCTTCAGCCTGTTGAGCGGCCAGCCCAAATTGATGTTCTATCTCGACGAGTAGATCGCGGGGTACATCCCGACGGATCGCAGATTCAAACTCAAAACGTCGCTCATCACTAATCATTGGCGCCCCACGGGAATCATCGAGTTTTGCATTAAGAGGATTTTTGGCATATTTTTTTGCACTTTGCAACGCAAAGCGACGGTGACAACAGGGACTCCCACCAAAATGCGTGATGGCGCGTTGAAAAGTGTTAGAAAGGCGGCGTTTCTCGTGTGCCCGAGCACGAAGCTCGAGCGGCGTTGGTGCAAACACGTGCGCGAGCCTGCGGCGCCCACGAGTCTTTGCACTGCTTATTCTGAATATCGTGGATCGCTGGTCGAGCAGGCCTTTTGAGCAATGCCGGTCCGCAACGCCTGTCGTTTGGCATTTGATCGTGAGATTCCACTCCTAACAATTCAACAAGATAGCCGGGCACTTAATTTGCGACTTGGCATTTAATTCGAGATTCTGGCTTAAATCTTGGCACTTAATGTGAGATTCACCGCCGTGAAAAAGATGGCAAACTACGGCCAAGCTTCATCTAAAAAGGCCAAATATCACAAAAGGTTATGGTCAGATCGGAGGGCCTCAAGCGCCGAAAATCGCACCGAAAGATCTCAAATTAGGTGCCAGCGCCTGCCGGAACAGGGGCATTCTTACGATTAAATGCCAAACGACAGCTGGATCCAGCGCCCGTCCCGCGTCACGCTCATTCGATCACAGCGCTTAGCAATTCGCGAGGCAGCGACCTCGCAAAGCGGCCGATCTTGGCAATCAGCTCATCCGCCCATGCAGGAAGCACGCTAACCGTGTCGTCAGTCAAATAGAAGATCCATGGATGCTCGCCGTGCCGAGAGGAGGTGAAATATGAGGTCCAGTTATTCTGAGCGATCAACTTTTCGAATCGCAGTCGGTCATCCAACGGCCATTCGAAGCCCATGTGGAACATGCGGTTTCTGTATAACATCAAGGCATTGATCAGTCGAAAGTCGTCCTTCGTCAGAAAGCTCCGGAGTCCGGTCGCGTCAGAGAGTTGCCTGATGCCCGCCGCTACGTCGGTTCGAACTTTGTCCTCGTCGACATAGATGTTGCAGTACCAGCGATCAAATTCCTCGTCACTCAGTCGCATCCAGCGTTCGTGATCAGGGATCTTGGTGCCGCTCGCGTCGTACATCCGGCCGAGCGTGCGAAAAGTCTGCGTGAAAACGCTTTCCACGAGAGGCGCGAACATGCCGACGGCCGCCATGCTGGCAGCAGCATCGGAAAAGACAGATGCGTGCATGTGATCGACCCAGATATCGGTTGCTCGATGGATTTCCATTCCGGTCGAGGTCCGCGCCCACTCGGCAAGTTCGTCGATTTTATCGGATGCGTCCTTTGCTGCCGCCGCATTGCGGGCAATAATTGCCCGAACCGCCATTAGTTGGGCTTCGATGTCCAGATCCGAAATCAGATAGTGAGCGTAATCCCGGTCATCTAGATAGAAGCCAAGTCTGTTCTCCACCACGCAACCGTCCTTATGTTCTCAGGGCCTACTTAACTCGCTGTTCTACAGCCAAGCTTTTCCGTCTGTCGGCGGCGATCCGCGTCGACCTGCAGAGAAGCCAACCCAGATTTGCTCGTCACCATCCGACTGTGCAGATGATCCGCACTCAATTTATTCGGCATATAGAAAGTCTTCCGAGATTCACACACGGCCTCATAAATCGAACGGCTGGAATACCGTCGATGGAGCAACACATCGATGGACTGATCGCGAGGCCGGTGCAATGGCCGCAGCTGCAGGCAGTCTGAACCTTGCCGGACTTAGCGCGGCCGAGCTCCGCATTCTTAACCCACAAACAGCGCTGAAGATTCTTACACATTAGATGAGTGCGGGATTGCGATGTCAATTTCACTCATCTAGTGTGTACGTATGGGACAGGAAAAATCGACGAAGCTGTACGGCGAACTGGCGGCGAAAATCACCGACGGTCGCACGCGCCTTGGACTTTCGCAGACGGAGCTTGCTGCGGAACTCGGCCTCAAACAGCAGGCCATCAGCCGTTGGGAGGCCGGGACTCATCGCCCCAGTGTGGACCAGGTTCCTGCACTCGCTAAGCTGATCGAAGAGGAGAGCTCCACCCTTATGACACTCGCCGGCTACGGCCAGCCTGTTGCCTCCAGCCTGGCGACCCTTTTTCCCGTCGAGGCCCTACCCCCGGACGTTTTCGAACGCTTTGTCGAAGCACTGCTCAGCGATCTCTATCCAGAAGCAGAGGTCAACATCCTCGGCAGTCGCGGCCATGCTCAAAAGGGTTCCGATGTTATCGTAACATACCCAGACGGGCGCGTGTTGAGCTTCCAGTGTAAGCGGGTCGAGCGCTTTGGAATAGCAGACATCGAAAAAGCCGTAGCTGACCACACGCTCGACGCGGAGCGCAAATTCCTCGTGCTGAGCAAGATCGCGACGCCGGCCGCAATCGAGACGGTCACCGCGCACCCAGGTTGGGGCCTTTGGGATAAGCAGGTGCTGACGCGCAAGGTTCGCTCTCTGCGGATCGAAACGCAGGAGCGCCTCGTTGACATCTACTTCCGAGGCCAGCGTATGGCGCTGCTCGGGCGCAACGAACCCGGCCCTTGGGTTACTAGCGAGGAGTATTTCGCCCCATTCCAGGGACGCAGCGCGATCTTTACGCACGACTGGCCCCTTGTTGGCCGCGACAGCGACGTCGAGAGGGTGGTGGAAGCACTTGGGAATGGAGCCGCTCGGTTCACGCTGCTTTTCGGGCCGGGCGGGATCGGCAAAACCCGTATTCTAAAGGAAGCAATCGCTCGATTTGTCGGTCAACACCGTGGGACCCTGGTCCGATTCCTGTCGGCTTCGCAGGAGCCTAGTGCGGCAAGCCTCGCCGCACTAGGTATT
This sequence comes from Pseudomonadota bacterium, assembly GCA_023390055.1. Lineage (GTDB taxonomy): Bacteria > Pseudomonadota > Alphaproteobacteria > Rhizobiales > Rhizobiaceae > Neorhizobium. Next base: position 9,903 of record JAEWDP010000117.1, read on the forward strand.
GGCCGCAAGCTGTTGGTTGTCGATGATGCTCACGATCGCGAAGGACTGAAGCTGCTTGTCGAATATGCGGTGAACGAGGGAAATCAGACAAAGCTGTTGATTGCTTCGCGTCCGTATGCCGAGCAAAGGATCCGGAACGAGTTGGCGCTGTATGGGATCGCAGAGCCGCAATCGATCACGCTTGACAGGCTTGACAGGGATTCCCTGCGCAAGCTGGTTGTCGATGTCCTGAATGAATTTGGCGGCGATCCCGGCTCAGCCGACGCGATCCTTGCTGCAGCGTCAGACAGCCCGCTCGTCGCAGCGATGGCAGCTCGCGTTGTCGCTGAAGAGGGGTTGGCTCCAGAGCTGGCACGCGGCGAGACGAAATTGCGGCGGTTCATCCTATCTCGCTTCACCAACGTGATTACCGGACATCTCGGAGCACCATCGGACGCTCCGCTTTTGCGCGCTGTGTTGGAAGTGATCGCGCTCATCCAGCCATTTCACATCGACGATCGCCGTGTCGCCGAGCTGGTGCAAGGCACACGTTCAAGCATACAGTCCAGCGACGTAGGCCGAGCTCTGAAACTGCTCGTCGATGGGGGCGTTCTATACAAACGCGGCACGCTTTACCGCCTCATGCCAGACCTTCTCGGCGACTTCCTCATCGAAGACACCTGCATCGGAGCGGACGGCCGGCTCGCCGACTTTGCTATCGCGGTGGCGGACCACGTCGAGGCGGATCGATTGACCCAGGTGCTTGTAAACCTTGGTCGCACAGATTGGCGTATGGCCGATGGAGATCCCTCGAATAGCCAGCGGCTCGAGCCGATCTGGCAAACGCTGCGGGCGATCGACGAGCCGCATGATGGGCGCATTGCCGCCGTCGAGGCCGTCGCCTATTATCAACCTGCGCAGGCACTTTTGTTCGTTCAGGCGCAGATTGAACACGGCCGAATCCTGAGGGAGTTCGGGAACATCCTGAAGCGCGTTGCGTACAGTCCGGAACATCGCCGCGATGCGCTGGGATTGCTGTGGGATCTAGGCCAGGCCGATGATCGCGACACGAACCCCCATCCCGCCCATCCTATCAGGATTCTCGCAGACCTCGTCGGTTATGATGAATACAAGCCGGTGTCTTTCAACGAGGACGTGGCGGAGTTTGGTTTCGAACTGCTGGAAAAACCAAACGTCTGGAGCAGGCGGTATACGCCGTTCGACATCCTCAAGCCGCTGTTGAGCGGCGAAGGAATGACGACGAGATCGACGGGGAGAGGAATTTCCATGTCGCCTTTTCTCGTCGAGTATGACGTTGTCGCTAAATTGCGCGCCCGGCTGATAGACCGTATCATTGAATTGCTGGAGTCCGATGATGAGCGGGCGGCATTCCATGCTGCTCGTATAATCGAGGACAGCGTTCGCTCGCCGTATGGCATGATGAACAACGATGTCCCGGCAGCCTTGAAAGCAAAGTATGAAAGCGAATTCTCCGAGACGATCGCTCGGATCGCGACGCTTCTCACCAAGGGCACGCTCGCGCCTACAACCATTATCCGGGTTATCAGATCGCTCGACTGGTATGCGAAGTATGGCAGGGGGCCGCTCCATGATCAGGTCAGTATGCTGTTCCGCATGTTGCCGGCCGACCTCGACTTCCGTTTCCATGCAGCCATTGCTGAAGGTGCGGAATACACCTTCGTCGGGCAGACGCCCTTTGACTCCTGGAGCCGGGAGAAGGAATGGCGTACGGGGTTCGTCACAGAACTGCTTGCCGCGTATCCCGACCGGAATGTCCTTTGCGATGCGCTCGTCGCGAGGCTTAAAACTGTAAAATCGGTTGGCATGTCGGTGTTCCCGGCCGCTCAGCTCGTCAATAGGATGATCAATGCTGACCCTAGAATCGGTGCCACGATTATCGAAAGGTCGCTCTCGGATCCCGATACGATACTGCGCATCTACCTCGGCCACGCAGTGGGAGCGGTGTTCGAAACTCAGCCAGATCAGGGTCGTTCAATGATCGCGCGGATGATTGAAGCAAATGATCCGGAGATTCGAATGAGGGGGGCGGAGGGTTTGATTGGCCTCAGGCGACCCTACGACCATTTGGATATAGACCTGCTGACGGCAGGTCTATCATCCGCTCACCTCGACGTTGCTTCAAATGCGGTGAAGGCACTGCAGAACTGGCGGGATATGTCCGCTCGCGAAGCAGTTCCACTCCTGCTTTGCGTGGAATTCGGCGAAGACGCCGCCCTGTTTGACGATGTCGCAGCCGCGTTGACGCAACGCTTCGAAGGCGCATTCGAGGAAATGGACCCGGCAGAAGTCGACACTCTTCTCAAACGCATGAAAGCCTTGCATCGCCTGGACGATTACTGGGCGGGAGAACTCCTCACCCGACTCGCCCAAAATCACGGACTTGCCGTGGCGGAATTCTTGCTCGCCAGAGCAGACATCGCTCTCGCAAAGAAAGATGGCGACGACTATCGCGCGGTTGGACACGGACATCGTGGCGGTGGCCTTGCGCTTGAGACGTCCCCGGACATCTCCGCGATTCTGGAGCGTGTCTGGCGGTGGCTGGGTACGCATGACGACGTTTGGCCGAGCGCGCGCTATTCAATTGGCGAGACCATCGCAGCCATGTTCAAGCTGGATAGTCCGCCGGTCGTCGAGTTCCTCAACACGATGCTCGAACGTGCGACTGCTAGCGACCTCGAATGGATCGGCCGTATCCTTCACAAGGCGCATCATACGTTCGTGATCACCCAGCGGCGCTTCGTCGAGGCCTATCTCAATCGCTGCAAAGCGGTGGAGGCGCGATTGGTCGATCTCGCTATCGATCAGCTCGGGTCAGCGGCGGTGAGTGGCAGTTGGTCCGGAACGGTCGGCGAGCCCATGCCACGTGACGTCAAGGCGCGCGATGCTTCAGCAGAAATTCTCGCTTCAATGTCGCGGTTGTCTCCAGCATACAGGCTGTATCGGCGTGTCCACGAGAATGCTCAGCGAAACATCGCGCAAACACTTGCGGAGGCCGCTGCCTTCGACGCCGAGGACTAGGGCCAAATGAATACGATTTTCTGGTCGTGGCAGAGCGACCTTGAGCAGCGGGTGACCCGGAATGTCATCCGGGAAGCTCTTGCGGGGGCAATCGAGGATCTTGATGTCGAACTCGACGAACGCCACGAGCTTACTTCAGACACGCAGGGTGTGGCGGGATCGCCTGATATCGTTGCGACAATCCTCGCGAAGATCGCCAGCGCGCAGGTCTTCGTCGGAGACGTCACCCCACTTGCCGTTTCTCCGAAAGGCAAGGCACTCGCGAACCCCAATGTCCTGATCGAGCTTGGCTATGCAAAACGTGCAATCGGGCTTGAACGGGTGATCCTCGTTTGGAACAGCGCCTTCGAAGGCGCCACGATCGACAAACTACCTTTCGATATGCGCGGACGTCGTGCGCCCATGTCCTTTCATCTGTCAACGGGGGCAACGACGGCCGAGCTCCGCGTTGTCCGCGAGAAGCTGCGCAAGGAACTTCGAGACGCGTTGAGGCTCTCTATAGCGGCCGGCTCTTCCGCGGCGGCCCCGTCCCTGCCGTCGTGGCAGCCGACCGGCCAGTCACCCGGGCTCTGGTTCAATCCGGAAAACCGCCTGACGATCAACGAAGATGGCAGACCGGGAACAAAGGAAATGAGTCCCGGTCCTTACAGGTATGTCCGGATCCTGCCACGGTCGTGGTCGGTTCCGGCGGCGTTCGGCCTGGACGGCCAGCGGCCTGTAATTTTGGGGCCGACCCAAGGGAGCAGCTGGGGCTCGACGAAGGGCGGCTTTCTTGTGTTTACTGGCAGTTTTCGGGCCGGGCTCGAGCTACCGCTGCGCAACATGGTGATGCAGTTTCGTGAGAGCGGAGAACTCTGGGGCGTGGATCCGTTCGAGTCCAACGGAGAGACCGGCGAGCGCTTTTTCGCCGACGCGGCGATCAGCCATTTCTTCGCCTTCATCAGGGACAATCTACCTGTCCTTGCTCGGCAAGGGGCGAAGGGACCCTACGAAGTGATCATGGGAGTTACCGGCCTGGAAGGGCGTCATTGGGTAACGCAGACGCGCTGGGGCGGAAATCCAGTTGCACTCGAGGAGAGTGCCGAGGCTAGATTCACTCTCAACGGGACTAATGAGGAGCAATGGCTAGACACGCTTGTGCCTGCTTGGGGTACCATCGCTTCCGCCTTTGGAGTCGGTCAACCGCCACGTGACGTCATGCTCAAACAGATCCGAGGTCACCGCTAGAAGGGTATGTCGTCGGTTGGCGCCTGCGGCAGCTTCCGCGCTGCACCTGCGGGCAACGGGATGTTAGTCACCACGAACAGGTTCAGGATGTCTTCTCGATCCATGAAAAGGATCTGGGCACGCTTGCTCTGATCGAGTTTGCCACCAAGCCAGTTCCTTGCCTGTTTGGTGATCTCCCCGCCGGCAACGATGAACGCATGATCCACAAGCACACGGCGATTGAGTTCGGGGTCGAAGATCTCATGACCGAGCATCATGACGGTCTGATTGTGAATCTCCGCGACGTTCGCATTGCCTGTCTTTGTGACGCCCGAAGAGTCAATTTTCCCCTTCTTGGCCTGGATCCCGAAATAGATGACGTGCATCGTAGGCAGCGTGAAACGCATCCATACGTCCTTGCCGTATTCCAAAGCCTTGTCGGCATGGCCTGCGGAGGTGATGCGGTGGTAGCCTAACTGCCTAAACATCGGCAGCAAAACTTCCTCGATAAGTTCATCCTCTGAACATTTATCAAGGTACTCCGCCAGTTGCGTGCGTCGTTTGATCTCTTCCGGGGCGAAGGGGCGGTGGGGATTGGATGCCTCTGATACTCTCTTCGTCGCGATGTGGCGAAACTGGAGGGTCGACGATTCGTCGAAATACGCCTCGTATCCTTCCTTTCGCAAAGGCGCGTTGAGAGTTTCCAACGCAGCTGAGCGATCAAGGTCTCCTTCCTCGCCCGCAGAACGATCCATCAACACCCGAAACAGATGGACGAAGCGGCTTGGAAGTGAATGAGGTTGTGGTGCCGGCTCCGCTAATAATTCGCCCAGGCGTTCCGCTGCCCACGCCCACCTCGTTGAACCATCGTGAACAAATGGCAGGTCGCAATCCTCGAAGAATTCGCTGATGTATTTGCTTGATCGATATGGGAAATGCGGCGTATCGCCGATTACGCATTCGGCCAGCGCTCGCAAATTTCGAGATTTGAACTGCATTTAGCTGCGTGACCCTACCGTGGAATGAAAGCTTGCTAGCGCCCAGAATCAAAGATTGCCGAAGCCTATAGGCATTTTTAAATAGGAACGAGAAAGTGTTTTTTTGCGCCCTTCTCAACCAGCGAATGGACATAACTACCCTTTTTTTCCACAAGGGCACTGACGTAGTTGTTTTCGGCGAGCCATTTCTCGTAGCCTTTGATGGAGGGGCCGCCAAGGTTGATCGCGAACTCGTGGCCGTGATATGAAAATATGAAAAATGTTTCCGGGTGATCCGTGAGAAGTAGATCATAACCGAACCCAAACTGAACCCACTTGCCTGTCTCTGGATGTTCCATCAACGTGTCTTCCGGGAAGTATGCCCGGTAATGATAGGGCCAATCGTCGAAATTGTTGCCGTACCTAGCCCACTTCCGAATGTTGTCGTAGTGATCCGTTGAGATCACTTCTAAAGCAGATTCGGTTCCGGAAACTAAATCAAACCTCGCGAAAATCGCCTCAAGGGCCATTTTCGCCAAGAACCGAGACATCTCCTTTTGCGGTGGTCTCACGTCCATCGGAAAAACATAAACATTTTTCCGAATGAAGAGAGCGTCAAGTCGCCTCAGACGCTCAAATTCCGATTTCTGACTATCTTTGGTGGAAAAGACCTCCAGCCTTCCCGACTTCTTGTCCAACCGCATGCCTACTTCGACGTCGGTGCCATTGGCATATCCTTTCACAAAAGGTATTTTTCGACGCTTGGTAGGTATTTGAAATTTGCCGCGAATGTTTTGAAACGATGTATGGCTCAAGATCGGAGCCTCGACGCTATGGGAAAAGTAATTATTACAGGGATCGCAAACAATACCCTTGGGGAGTACATGTCTACCGGATAAATTACCTAAAGACTCCGGAATTATATGCTCCACACTACGGAAAGCCACGTCAGACTTACTGCAAAATATGCATATATCTCCCTTGGTCAAAACCATCCCCCAAAGTGATCGCACATCAACGCGTCATATAACCCTGGAAACCGCCCGATCCCTGTCAGCTTCATTACACCCACCGCGTTTCCCTCACCGCATAGTTCCATTTGATACTTGAAGCAGTCGATTCATGTTGCCAAGATTAGGCACCGTAGATGAGGATTCGTCAAATTATGCCTGACAGCTTTCAACCGTCAAAAAGCCTTGGTAATTTTGGCATCTCGTTTGGAGATCCTGGATATATTTACGTAATCCGATCCGGATCTCGTTTGAAAATCGGCCGCTCAACGAATAGGACGTCTCGACTAAGGCAGGCCAAGACTTGGCTTCCCGACGGGGAAATCTTAGTGTCTGTCCAAGAATGGGAGGGGGTTGAGTGAAGGGCGGCAATCAGATTCTTTGTATTCTGCAAGAAATACGGAGAGATCGAATGGCTTGGACACCCTTCACCCGGCGTCACCATGACAGAA
>JAEWDP010000122.1 GCA_023390055.1 Pseudomonadota bacterium
GGTCTAGCCAGGACATCTTCGCAGCTTACAGGCCAGATTACGGCCCTCTTTACCAAGCGCAAACTAGACGATGAGACGCTCGAGGAACTGGAGGATCTATTGATTCAATCGGACCTTGGCGTCGAAACGGCGATGCGTATCACCGGGAGCCTGTCGTCTGAACGCTACGGCAAGGACGTCACGGGCGAAGATGTCTCCCGCATCATGGCTGCCGAGATTTGCAAGGTCCTTGTCCCTGTAGCCAAACCGCTACAACTCGACCTTGCCCCCAAACCACATGTGATTCTTGTCGTTGGCGTTAACGGCACCGGGAAGACAACGACCATCGGAAAACTCGCTGCAAAATTATCGACTTCCGGCCTGAAGGTCATGCTTGCAGCCGGGGATACGTTCCGTGCTGCCGCCATTGAACAATTGAAGGTCTGGGCGGACCGGACCGGTTCAAAATTTATCGGAACAAAACTTGGAGCCGACGCAGCCGGACTTGCTTATGATGCATTCGAACAAGCCCGAGCAGAGGGCTCTGATGTCCTGATAATCGACACAGCGGGCCGTCTGCAGAATAAAGTTGAGCTAATGTCGGAACTCGAAAAAATAGTGAGAGTGCTTGGCAAGCTGGATCCAGACGCACCCCACACTGTACTCCAAACGCTCGATGCTACTACTGGCCAGAATGCGCTGCAGCAGGTTGAAACTTTCCGCAATGTTGCTGGCGTAAATGGCCTAATCATGACGAAGCTCGACGGCACTGCGCGCGGAGGCATTCTGGTCGGGATCGCCGCCAGGCACAAGTTGCCGGTCTACTTTATCGGTGTTGGTGAAGGGATTGATGACCTGGAGCCATTTGAAGCCGAGGATTTTGCGAATGCCATTGCCGGCTTGACGCATTGATGCCACAGAAACAGGGTTTGCCTCACCTGGCACTCCGGAATGGAAATCGAGACCAATGCAGATTGAAAGCGATACCAAGGCCACAATCGAAGAAAAACAATACCCCTTGCTGAAGTTTGCGCTTGAGATCGGGCCGCTTCTGGTCTTCTTCTTTGGCAATATCCGTGGCAAGTGGCTTGCCGAAACATTTCCGGCTCTGAGTGTTATTGGCGGACCGCTGCTCATAGCAACGGCACTGTTTATGGCGGCTACCGTCATTTCCTTGATTGTCTCGAAACTCGTGTTTAAGCATTTGCCGGTGATGCCCTTCGTCTCGGGCATTGTCGTAATGATCTTCGGGACCCTGTCGATCTGGCTGCAGGATGATACCTTCATCAAGATGAAGCCAACGATCGTGAATTCACTTTTTGGTTTCGTACTCCTCGGTGGCTTAATGTTTGGCAAGTCGCTACTTGGCTATGTGTTCAACGCGGCCTTCACGCTTGACGAACTCGGCTGGAAGAAGCTGACTTTTCGCTGGGGCGTGTTCTTCTTTTTCCTTGCCGTTCTCAACGAAGTTGTCTGGCGCAACTTTTCCGATGATTTCTGGGTTAATTTCAAGGTTTGGGGAACGATGCCCATCACCCTGGCCTTTACCCTGGCCCAAATGCCACTCGTCATGCGCCATACAGTTCCCGACCAGACAGCGGAAGCAGAGAGGTGAGTTCGACAGCCGCCGCGTCCTCTTCCTTTTATCAATCGTCACGGTTCTGGATTCTGGTGGCCGTTGCGCTGGTTGTGTTGCAGGCGTCCGTTCTTTACGTGATGGGCCGAATACCAATCTGCGAGTGCGGATACGTGAAATTATGGGAAGGTGGAGTCAATTCGAGTGGTAATTCACAGCATCTTGCGGATTGGTACACTCCTTCTCATATAATCCATGGATTCCTGCTCTATAGCCTAGCCTGGCTGCTTCTTAGGAGCGCTCCTCTGACAGCCCGATTGTCTTTTGCCGTGTTCATCGAAGCAGGATGGGAAATCCTGGAAAACACGCCGATGGTGATCGACCGCTACCGTACGGCAACGATGGCACTCGGCTATACTGGCGATAGCATTTTGAACTCGACGATGGACACGATTTTCATGTCGTCTGGCTTTCTTTTAGCTTCCCGCCTTCCGATCCGGGTGACGGTTCTGATTGGGATCGGTTTCGAGTTTCTGACTGGTTGGATTATCCGCGATAACCTGACCCTTAATGTATTGATGCTGGCCTGGCCGATCGATGCTGTTCGAGACTGGCAGGCCGCCCTCTAATGACAACGATTCAGCTACCAGCGGATGCTTGATTGATTGCCGGCAGGAGTTCCTGGGACAAGCTGCGCTCATCGAAGGGACCGACCTTCTTGTAGAGAATGGTGCCGTCAGCACCGACGAGATAGCTTTCCGGAATACCGTAGACGCCCCAATCGATTGCGGCCTTGCCGTCAGGATCAATACCTATCGCGTCGTATGGATTGCCGAGTTCTCCTAGGAAGCGCAGGGCATTGTCGTTGCGGTCCTTGTAATTTATTCCAACGATTGTCAGCCTCTCGTCCCTCGCCAAGTTCTTGAGGATCGGATGTTCTTGCCGGCACGGGACACACCAGGAGGCAAAAACGTTCACCAGTGTGAGCTTGTCTTCAATAATGGCACTGGTCAACGCGGAGGTGTCTGAGCCCTCGAGTCCAGGAAGTGCAAGCACTGGTGCCTTCTGTCCAATGAGTGCAGAGGGAATGGCGGAAATATCACGGCCGTTGACATCTTGATCATACAGCATCTTCCCAGCCACACCAGCAAAACCGGCGAAGACAAGAAGCGGAACAAGAGCAAGTGCGTAGCGACCGATTCCATGTCCTTGAGCCGGCCTGTCATCTACTTTGCGGGTCATTTGACGGAGCCTCCACGAGACTCTGCCGAACGTCGGCGGATACCAGATGCTTGGAGCTCTGCAAGCTCCCGCTGGCGGGCCTTCCCTTCCACATAGATCCATACGAAAAGAACTGTCACGACAAATGCGGAGATTCCGTAAGAAAGATAGATATAGAAACCGTGACTCATCCTAGTCCTCACGCACTGCCAGTCGGGCTGCCATCCGACGCTGTGCACCCACCCGTCGACGCCATATTTCGTTTCGCATTGCCATCAGGTGCAGCGTGAAAAACAAGCATGTGAAAGCAGACGCCATTACCAGCAGCGGAACGAGAAATTCGGCGTCTATCGTAGGGCCGTCCAGTCGCACGACACTTGCTGGTTGATGCAGGGTATTCCACCACTCGACGGAAAATTTGATAATCGGGATGTTGACGAATCCGACGAGGATCAAGACAGCGCTCAGCCGTGCGGCGCGAGAAGGATCGTCCAAGGCTCGATTGAGCGCAATCAACCCGAGATACATCAAGAACAGAATAAAGACGGAGGTTAGCCTTGCATCCCAGACCCACCATGTACCCCACATCGGCTTGCCCCAAAGCGAGCCGGTTACCAGTGCAATCAGCGTAAAGGCAGCACCCAGCGGCGCCGCGGCCCTGTGAGACACATCGGCCAAAGGATGGCGCCATACAAGTGTCCCGATCGCTGATAGAGCCATCACGGTATAGCACATCATGGACAGCCAGGCCGCCGGCACATGAACATACATGATACGGACGGTATCGCCTTGCTGATAATCCCCTTCCGTCGTGAAGCTGAGGTAGAGGCCAACTGCAAACAGGAGTGCCGTCAAGAAGCCCAGCCAGGGGATTATACGGGTCGCGACTGCCAGAAATCGTGTCGGGTTTGCCAGGTCGCTGAATTTGGTGATGGCAAGGCTTTCGGTCATAGGGTCCTTCTAGACAAACATGGCGTCTGTGAACTTGATTCTAGTCAATCATCGGCGTTGCGCAAAGCCAGCGCCGCAGCAAGCGGGCCGAGAACTGCAAAAAACATTGTGATCGCCAATAGTATCAGGAAAGGCGGCATAAACGGGGCGGGGTCCTGGACGGCAGCGTAGGATGCACTGACGCCGAAAATCAGGACGGGCACTGCAAGTGGCAATACGAGGATCGAAACAAGCAGGCCACCGCGTGGCAGGGCGACGGCCACTGCTGCACCTACCGCCCCGATGAATGTCAGTGCCGGGGTTCCGACAAGAAGCGTCAGTACAACGGCTCCGATTGCAGCCTCGCTCATATTCATGAACAATCCCAGCAAGGGAGATGCGATGACCAGGGGCAGGCTGTTGGCCATCCAGTGGGCAACGCACTTGATCAACACTGTCAGGACCAATGGATGTTCCTGCATGAGGAGAAGGTCGAGTGAACCATCCTCCCGTTCTGTCTGGAACAGGCGGTCCAGACCCAGAAGTGTTGCCAGCAATGCACCGATCCACACGATGGCAGGTCCTATTCGGGAAAGGAGATTTAGGTCAGGGCCTACCCCAAACGGGATAATTGCCACGACTGTCATAAAGAAGAGGATACCGATCAGTGCGCCGCCGCCGGCGCGTACAGAAAGCTTCAGGTCGCGCAACAGGAGCGCTATCATATGTCGCACCTGTCCGGCACCCCGGAAAAACCGGTCATCCGCAATTCTCGTGCGTGGCCGAGCTCGAGTGGTTGATGTGTCGCGATCAAGGCTATCCCGTCCTGCTCAAGATGCTCCCGGATGAGCATTGTGAATGTGGCCTCGGCGTGAACGTCGAGGCTCGCAGTCGGTTCATCAAGGATCCAAACCGGCCTGTAGGCGACGAGCAATTTTGCAAAGGCCATTCGTCGCTGTTGGCCGGCTGACAGGTAGCCGAACGGAAGATGCATAATTGTTTCAAGTCCGACACGCTCGACAGCGTCGAAAATGGAGAGCCCGTTTCCAAAACCGCAATCACCGAAGAAGCTTTTCCAGAACGCGAGGTTCTCTTTGACCGACAATTCGGCCTTCATCGCATTGCGATGGCCAAGGTAGTGGCAGACCTCGCTGACGCGAACCGGAGCTTCCTGCTCAGGCGCAGCCCACGACATTCTCCCGTGTTCCGGTTGCAGAAGACCTGCCGAGACACGCAGTAATGTCGACTTTCCCGATCCGTTGCTACCAGTGAGGACGAGTGCCTCGCCCGAGTGAAGCTTGAACGAGATTTCGGAGAAAAGAAGATCTTCGCCGCGGCGGGCAGCCAGCCGGTCGGCAGTCAGTTGCATACCTGATGCTTTTGTTAAGATTTTAACCACCTGACCGAAAAAATTTATGCCAATGCCACCGTAGCAGTCTGGAACCCTTCTTAGAAATTATCTATATGGTTCGCAACCACGCCAGCGACCGGCGTGATTTCCATCTTGCGCCGAACCTGAAGATTAGCTTCTTCTCGTGCGGACAGCGGAAATGGTCGTACCCGCATCCTGATGTGCATAAGTGCATAGGCGTCCGCACGCGCGTGTTGGCTCTAAAATCAGCGGGGTACCCTTCCGTGGCTAAATCTCTCGACAGCTTCAATTGTCGTTCCGTCCTTACCGTCGGCGGCAAGGACTACGTCTATTACAGCCTTCCCAAGGCAGAGGCCAATGGTCTGCCCGGCGTCTCGAACCTACCGTTCTCCATGAAGGTGCTTCTGGAGAATCTTCTTCGTCATGAAGACGGTCGTTCGGTCTCCAAGGATCATATTCTTGCCGTTGCTGAATGGCTCAACAACAAAGGTGCCGTTGAAAGCGAAGTCGCCTACCGGCCAGCCCGTGTCCTGATGCAGGACTTCACAGGCGTCCCGGCGGTGGTCGATCTTGCTGCCATGCGTGACGCCATGGTGGCGCTTGGTGGCGATCCGGAAAAGATCAACCCGCTGGTTCCTGTCGATCTCGTCATCGACCACTCAGTCATCGTTGATGAATTTGGTACGCCGACGGCCTTCTCCAAAAACGTGGAACTGGAGTATGCCCGCAACGGAGAGCGCTATCGTTTTCTTAAGTGGGGCCAGCAGGCTTTCAAGAATTTTCGGGTTGTGCCTCCCGGTACCGGAATCTGTCATCAGGTAAACCTCGAGTATCTGGGTCAAACCGTCTGGACCAAGGATGATGATGGTGAAACGATTGCCTATCCTGATACGTGCGTAGGTACTGATTCGCATACTACCATGATCAACGGTCTCGGCGTTCTTGGCTGGGGCGTGGGTGGTATCGAAGCGGAAGCTGCGATGCTCGGACAACCGGTTTCCATGTTGCTTCCTGAAGTTATCGGCTTCAAGTTGACAGGCAAGCTCAAGGAAGGCGTAACGGCGACGGACCTCGTTCTCACCGTTGTCCAAATGCTGCGCAAGAAGGGTGTCGTATCGAAATTTGTCGAATTCTTCGGCCCCGGCATGGATAACATGCCACTTGCAGACCGTGCGACCATTGGCAATATGGGTCCTGAATATGGTGCCACATGCGGCTTCTTCCCGGTTGACAGTGAAACGATCAGCTATCTGACAATGTCGGGCCGGACTCGCGAACGTATTGCGCTGGTGGAAGCCTACTCAAAGGCTCAGGGTATGTGGCGTGACGGTGACGGCTCTAACATTGTCTTCACAGACACGCTCGAACTCGATCTCGGCGATGTTGTTCCGTCAATGGCTGGCCCTAAACGTCCCGAGGGTCGCATTGCCCTGGAAAACATTGCTTCTGGCTTCGCGACGGCCCTGGAAACCGAATACAAGAAGCCGAATCAGCTTTCTACACGTTTTCCGGTCGAAGGTGCGGATTACGATATCGGGCATGGAGATGTTGCGATCGCAGCGATCACCTCGTGCACCAATACCTCAAACCCGAGCGTGCTGATTGCTGCCGGCCTTCTGGCGCGCAACGCTGTTGCCAAGGGGCTGAAGACCAAGCCATGGGTCAAGACCTCGCTTGCGCCTGGATCTCAGGTTGTAGCCGAGTATCTTGAAAAAGCTGGGTTGCAAGTCGACCTTGATAAACTCGGTTTCAACCTGGTTGGTTTCGGCTGCACGACCTGTATCGGTAACTCCGGACCACTTCCGGAACAGATCTCCAAGACGATCAACGACAAGGGTCTTATCGTTTCGGGCGTGCTCTCTGGAAACCGGAACTTTGAAGGACGTATTTCACCAGATGTTCAGGCGAACTACCTGGCTTCCCCGCCGCTGGTTGTTGCCTATGCGCTTGCGGGTTCGGTCCGGAAGAACCTGACTGAAGAGCCGATCGGTGAAGATCAGCAAGGAACCCCTGTCTTTCTCAAGGATATCTGGCCAACCTCCCATGAGGTTCAGGAGTTCATCCAGAAGTATGTCACTCGCGAACTCTACGAGAGCAAGTATGCGGACGTCTTCAAGGGTGATGCCAACTGGCGCGCTGTCCAGGTCCCTCCGGGTCAAACCTATACCTGGGATGATGGATCGACATATGTCCAGAACCCTCCTTATTTTGTCGGTATGGGCAAGACTGGTAGCGGCGTCAAGGACATCAAGGGTGCCCGGATTCTCGGACTTTTCGGTGACAAGATCACGACGGACCATATTTCGCCAGCTGGCTCGATCAAGGCCGCTTCTCCAGCCGGTTCCTACCTTATGGAAAACGGCGTCGGTGTCGCCGACTTCAACCAGTACGGTACACGTCGCGGCAATCATGAAGTGATGATGCGAGGCACCTTCGCCAATATTCGCCTTCGTAATCATATGCTTGGGCCAAATGGTCGAGAGGGTGGGTATACGATTCACTATCCATCCAAGGAAGAAATGTCGATCTATGATGCAGCGATGGCGTACAGGCAGGAAGGCGTTCCGCTCGTAATCTTTGCTGGTGTGGAATACGGCAACGGCTCGTCTCGAGACTGGGCTGCAAAGGGAACGAATCTTCTTGGGGTACGGGCTGTCATCGCGCAGTCGTTCGAGCGTATCCATCGCTCGAACCTGGTCGGTATGGGGGTTGTTCCATTTGTCTTCGAGGACGGTACAAATTGGGACAGTCTCAACCTCAAGGGTGATGAGACCGTTACCATTGAAGGGCTGGAAGGACCGATCAAGCCGCGCGAATGGAAAACGGCCAAGATCACTTATGGCGATGGGACTGTGAAGGAAATTAAAATCCTGTGCCGCATCGACACCCTTGATGAGGTAACCTACATGAACAACGGTGGCATTTTGCAGACCGTTCTTCGTGATCTGGCAGCCTAATCCAGTATTCCCCCGCCCGGAGCAATCCGGCGGGGGAATACTCGTTGCTGACCCGTTTCAAGGAGCGCCCTTGCTTTGAGTGCTGCCATCCTTGCTGGCATGGCTATCACAGTCTTCTTTACCGCAATGCTGTCGGGCATGTTCGGTATGGCCGGCGGGCTGATACTGCTTTGGGTATTACTCTTCCTGATGCCCATCGGTACTGCGATTGCCGTGCACGGTGTCATCCAGATGGTTTCAAACGGGTCGCGAGCGTGGTTTTCCCGCCACTACATTGACCATCGTATTCTTCTTATCCTCTGCATAGGGCTCGTCATTTCGGCAACAGTTCTGCTGATTACAAATTACAAGCCTGATATCATCGTAATCTCGATCGTTATCGGCCTGATGCCTTTGCTTGTGTGGCTACCGGTCCAGCGGCTCCATCTCGATGCCTCGCGTACCTCGCACGCGCTTGTTTGCGGCTTGATCGCTGGCGCGCTGACAGTTGGGGTTGGTGTCTCAGGTCCAACGATAGACATATTTTTCATACGTACGACGATGGACCGGCGGAAGGTTATCGCTACCAAGGCCGCCATCCAGGTAATTTCTCATGCAACAAAGGTAGTATTCTATTGGAATGCCGCCACCCAGTTACCGGCATCCAACTGGATTGCCATCCTGATTGCGGCCCCCATTGCCATCTTTGGTACGAGCGCCGGGCATGCAGTTTTACAACGGATGACCGACGCGAATTTTCGCGCCTGGACGCGTTGGATCGTCACGGGTGTTGGTTTCATTTATCTTGTTCAGGGCGTGCAACAGCTGACATGAGCGGGCATGTTGAAAATTGAGCCAAACTTTGGTTGCATGCTCACCCCATCGTGACTTCCTCTTGAGTAGTTTGGGCAGTTAGTTTGTCCACTCTCATGCTGGTTCCTTGATTCTTGCGATCAGTCACGGCTAACAAGTGTCAGGTAAAGAGGTCCGTGTTTAATGCTGCCCATCATCCGCAGAACGATTATCCTTGTCGGCGTCTTCGTGGCAGGCTCAGCTTTTGCGGATGAAGCGAAGATACCGAAAGGGGTAGTGGAATTATTCACGTCGCAGGGTTGTTCCTCCTGTCCGCCGGCCGACGCTGCGTTGAAGGAATTGATTGAGCAGGGTGATGTCGTCGCGTTATCTTATCACGTCGACTATTGGAACTACCTTGGTTGGACCGATACCTTAAGTTCAAAGGCCAATACGGAGCGGCAATACGGCTATGCTCAATCACTCGGGAGAAGTGGTGTCTATACACCTCAGGCGGTGATCAATGGCCGCGATCACGTCAAGGGTGCTGAATTGCTTGCGATAAATGCCAAGCTTGACGGATTGAAACTGCAAGGACACGGGCTGGCAGTTCCAGTTTCCGCACGCATGCGAGGCAAGGAGATCGAAATTGAAATTGATTCAGGGTTGGGCGAGGCCGAGGTTGTCGTTGCCTATTTCACGAGACAGGAGAATGTCGAGGTTCTGAAAGGGGAAAACGCTGGGAAAACAATGGAATACTGGCATAGTGTCTATAATGTTCAGTCAGTGGGCATGTGGGATGGCCAACCCCTTAAATTGACTTTGCCAGGAAAGTTTATGGGAAAGCAGAAGAAGGATGGCTGTGCAATTCTTCTTCAGACGTCGGGGCCAAATGGGGAGCCAGCGGCAATTATCGGGGCGACGGTCCTGATGGCGGGACGCAAACGCCATTAGAAAGTGCGGTCCGACCCGGGAACATTGGGGGGCTGGGGGTAAGGGTCAATGTAACCGGGCCGGACCTATTGGCGCCAGATGGGCCAACCAACAGGCGTGAATGTTGTCCGGGAATTGGGCGGTCTTTTGTTCGAAATGGGGCAAGAATAAAAACCTGCTCCTATCGTTGCTGCGGTGTGGTGCATTTACGTCAGGTTTGAGGTTGCATTTTGCATGCGCTAAGGCAGACTGTCATCCTACCGACATCAAAAATGGAGCCGTGATGACGGATCAACCGGATTTGCCTGGTAGCGGTGAGTGCCAGGATAGCGTGGTCGTCAATCTGACAGAATACCGCCAGCGCCGGGATCCGGCACCGATTACGTTTCATCGGCGTGAACTGGATGCTATCCTACGCATTTACGGTCGTATGGTTGGAGAAGGTGAGTGGAAAGACTATGCCATCGACCATCTAAAGGAGCGTGCGATCTTTTCCATCTTCAAGCGGTCTGGTGAGCTACCGCTTTACCGGGTGGAGAAGGTTCCAAAGCTGGCCGCCAAGCAGGGGGCGTATTTGGTTTCGAACACGCATGGTATGATACTCAAGCGCGGGCATGAGCTTTCACAGGTCCTAAAGGTATTCGATAAGGTACTCAAGCCCGTGGATTAATCGGACCACAATGTGCCAGGGTAGTTGTGTGGATCCGGATCAGCCAGCATCCCGTCCCCTAGAGCCATCTGCATTAATACCGTGTCCAGCCAGCGTCCATGCTTGAATCCTGTGCCCTTCAGTGTTCCCGCCATCTCAAAGCCCAATGTCTTATGAACAGCAATGGATGCCGGATTGGCGCCGCCGATAACTGCAATCATTTGGCGAAAGCCGAGCTGGGCACAACGACCAGCCAGCTCTGATAGCAGAGCCTTTCCGATTCCTTTGCCGCGTGCTTCGGGTCGTAGATAGATCGAATCTTCGACAACCCAACGATAGGCTGGACGGGTTTTGAAGGCTGACGCATAGGAATATCCGAGGAGCGTGCCGTCAGGGGTCGCGCCGACAATATACGGATAACCCTTGGAAATGATTGCCTGATAACGTGCTTCCATCTCCATTTGATCCGGCGGGATGAGCTCGTAGCTGGATGTCCCAGTCACGACGCTGTCAGCGTAGATGGCCGTGATCTCGGCAATGTCGGAAAACTGAGCATCGCGGAGCACAAAATCCATCACAGTCTCAATGGTCTGGACAAGTCAAGCACGATGTCCGGCAAGGTGGGGAAAAAAGCAAAAAGGCGGCCCTGAAGGCCGCCATTGGTGTCAGTGCGATCTGCGTGACTACTCGTTGCGATTTCCGAGAAACTGCAGAAGGAACATAAACAGGTTTATGAAGTCGAGGTACAGTGTCAGAGCGCCCATAATTGCTTTGCGACCTGCGACTGCGACATCATCACCGTCGAAATACATTTCCTTGATCTTCTGTGTGTCATAAGCGGTCAGTCCGGCGAAAACCAGAACCCCAATTGCCGAGATCGCAAATCCCATTGCAGATGACTGCAGGAAGATGTTCACTACAGAGGCGATGATCAGTCCGAACAGGCCCATGATCAGAAATGAGCCGATCGCCGACAGATCCTTCTTCGTGGTGTAGCCATAGAGTGACAGGGCACCAAAGGACGCAGCCGTTACAAAGAAGGTCTGAACGATGCTTTGACCAGTGAAGACGAGGAAGATCGATGAGAGGGAGAGGCCCATTAGGGCGGCATAGACCCAAAATGTCGTCTGGGCAGCACCGACGCTCATCGAGTTAATTCGAAAGCTCAGGAAGAAGACCATGGCGAGCGGAGCCAACATGATCACCCACCGAAGCGGGGACGTGAACAAAAGGGCCGCGAAGCCCGGATTGGAGACCGCCAGAGCGTAGGTGCCGTAAGCTGCGACACCGGTGATTGCCAAACCGAGCGCCATAAGGTTGTAAACCTTGAGCATGTGGGCACGAAGGCCCTCGTCAATCAACGCGCCCGTCTGTGCACGGCCCTGTGCCATTCGGTTCTGGTAGTTGTTAAGGTCAGCCATTGTTTCCTCTTTCAAGCTCCGTGGTTCAATCACGGTGTCGGGGCATTGCCCCAGGCGCCGCTGCGGAGCTCAGCAAGCCTTGAATAAATATGATGCGATAATTCGGTTCGTACAAGGCCTCTACACCTCAAATCCGCAAATTCGGTACTTCGAACGGGCGTCTGGTCGAGGTTTGACGCGGATGTGATCGGATTTCGAGCCCAGTTGCCATCAGAGTTCGCGCAGGACCGGTGCTGCTTTCATTCCAAGTACCCGCCACGTCCCAACAAGCCCGATACCGACCGTCAGTAACAGTGCTGCCAAAAGCGTCCCTATCGCAACATCCGGAAGGAATGCAGAAGGCAGGTTCATGATCTGACTGACGACAAACCAAGCCGAAATGCCCCCGGCCAGTAGGGCAAAGGCAGCTGTTGCGGCACCAAGAATCAGATACTCGTAAGTGAACGCACTGATGAGCAGGCTGCGGGTGCCACCCAAGGTCTTCAGTATGACGGCATCATGTGCGCGCGCGCGATTACCTGCTGCAAGAGCACCCGAGAGGACGAGAACGGACGCCAGTAGGGCAACAGCAGCGGCAGCTCGGATGGCCGTCGAAAGCTGCATGACCAGTTGATCGATCACGTCGATTGCGTCCTTTACGCGTACGCTAGTGATTGTAGGATAGGTACTGGTCAGTTCGCGCAGGATCTTGGCCTCATCTGGCCCTGTCGCGGTCTGGTCGCTGAGGGTGGCGAGCCACCCATGTGGTGCTCCTCGAAAGGTATTCGGGGAAAAGACCATTACGAAGTTTATTGACAGAGATTCCCATTCGACCTGCCGGAAGTTGGCAATTCGTGCGGTAATGTTACGTCCCAGGACGTTAACCGTCACGGTGTCACCAAGCTTGAGGCCCAATTCGCCGGCTTCCTCAGCCGAAAACGATACGAGTGGCTCACCGTCATAGTCTATGGGCCACCACTGACCTTCCGTGATGGCGGAGTTCTCGGGCGGCTTGTCTTCATATGTGATGCCGCGGTCTCCCCTTAGCACCCAGCGGCCCTGCGGAGGAACATCCATCTGCGTTACATCTTGGTTGTTGAAGGCGACGATTCGCCCACGCAACATGGGCACAAGGTTGATTACTCCTTGTGGAGAATATCTATCCAGGATCGTGACAAAGCCGTCGCGGTCTTTGCCTTGTATGTCAACAAAGAAGAAGTTGGGTGCCTGCTCCTTTATCGTACCTGTAAGCTGTTGCCGCAGGTTTCCGTCGATCAAAGCAAGGCTCACGAGAAGGGCAAGCCCGAGGCCAAGGGACAATACAACCGAGGGAGTGAGTGCGCCTGGGCGATGGATATTGCCTATTGCGAGACGCAGTGCCGGCGAATGAACGGTTGGGCTGCGCCTGGCCAGTGCCGTGATCACAAGGGCGACGACGCGCAGCAGGAAAAAGGCGCCGAAAACTGCCGCCAGGAAGATGGTCGCAATGAAACGGTCTTCAGCCGTTGTAATCGCCAGCAAAGCAAGGGCTGCCAGTGCTACAGCCGCTGCCAGGACGTAGGGCCAGGAGGGAAACGGTGTATTGTCAAAGCTTTGCTCACGAAATAGTGCGGTCGCAGGCACTTCGCGGGCATGCCCAAGTGGGACTATGGAAAAGGCGAACGTGATAAGGAACCCGAACAGTGCTGCCAGCGCAAGGGCGGCTGGATAAAACACAATCCCTTTGGGAGCTGGAAGTACACCTTGCAGGAAATGTATGGCAATTAGGGGGGATATCGCACCGATGCCCATTCCAATCAGTATGCCGATTGCTGCCAGCAGAAGAATCTGGATCATATAGATAAGGGTAACTGTTACAGCCGGTGCACCAAGGCATTTGAATGTCGCAATGTTTTGTCGCTTGGCGTCAAGAAAGGCCCGAACTGCGTTAGCAACTCCAACACCACCAACAATCAAGGCAGTCAGACCAACGAGGGTCAGGAACTGTGAAAATCGCTTGACGTTGTCAATCAAGGCAGGTGCGGCCCTGTCACTGGTGCGAATGGACCAGCCGGAATCGGGGAATTCGACCAAAGCACGGGCAGATATGGCGTTACGGAGGCTTGGGGAATCCAGGCGGAGCTTGTAGGTATGCTCCACGAGGCTTCCGGTTTGAACGAGGCCTGAGGCCATCAGTGCATCGCGACTTACGAAAAGCCGTGGTGCAAATCCGAATCCTTCTGAGATGACGTCGGGTTCACTCACTACTGCTGCCGTTAACCGTAACCGGATATTGCCCAGGAGCAGATCGTCGCCAGATTGAAGTCCGAGGCGGTCCAGAAGAAGTGGCGCAGCCACTGCTCCGAAAGACCCGTCATCGTGCCGCAATAGTTCTCTGATTGGGCGGTCCGGCTCTGCTGTAAATGTGCCATAAAGGGGGTAGGCGCTGTCTACCGCCTTCACTTCGACGAGAGCCTGTTGCGAGCCGTCGACGGTACGTGCCATGGAGCGAAGCCCGGTTGAAATGGAGAGATCCCCAAGACTCTGCAGAAACGCCCGTTCTTCCGGCGTGGCTTCCCGATTATCGAGTTCAAAGCGGATGTCTGCCGCCAAGAGGTCCTGACCCTGGGTCGCTATGGCGTCTGTTATCGCGTGAGAAACGGAATTGACCGAAGCAATTGCGCCAGTTCCGAGTGCGATACAGGCCAGAAAGATGTAGAAACCTGAAAGACCTCCGCGCATTTCACGCAGCGCCAGTTTCAATGAAATGGATAACCTGGTCGCGGTGAACTTCATGCCGGGAGCGCTTCTACACGCTGATTGTCGGCGAAATCCCCAACGATCTCTCCAGATTGGACACGGATTTGTCGGGAACAGCGACCGGCCAGAGCGTTGTCATGCGTTACAAGCAGCATTGTCATGCCACGTTCCTCCTGCTTCGAAAACAGGAGATCGGCAATCTGTCGACCCGTTTCCGTGTCAAGATTGCCGGTGGGTTCATCGGCGATCAGGAGCAGCGGTGATGGAGCCAGTGCGCGAGCGATAGCGACGCGTTGTTGCTCGCCGCCGGATAATTGTCCTGGATAATGATGTAGACGTCCGGCCAATCCAACTGCGGTGAGTTCGTCTCGCGCTATGTCGAAGGGCTTTTTTACGCCTGCCAGTTCCAGCGGAACCGCCACGTTTTCCAGTGCGGTCATGTTTGCGATAAGGTGAAACGATTGAAAGACTATACCGATATTTCGGCCGCGAAACTTGGTGAGGGCATCTTCGGAAAGCGAGTGAAGGGGTTCTCCGGCAATGTGAATTGTGCCGCTATCAAGGCGCTCGAGGCCGGCAAGAACCATTAGAAGGGTCGATTTTCCTGAGCCCGAAGGGCCAATGATACCGACAGCTTCGCGCTGGCGTATCTGAAGGTTGATTTTCTTCAGCACATGGACGGAGGCTGCAGCACTTCCAAGTGTTAGATCCGCCTGCTTCAGCTCAATGATGGTTTTAGTCAAGGCAAATCTTCCTATATTGATCCTGGCGGACAGCTCTGGAGCCTCCGCAAACCTAGGAAGCAAGCATTGAGAATTAAAGCAATACTCCTTCACATCCTTGTCATGTCGACGTTGTTGTCGATGCCGGCTGCGTCGCAGCAGCATGCAACTAGACTTGTCGGTTTTGGAGACAGCCTGATGGCGGGCTACCAGCTTGCACCAGATGAATCCTACACCGCGCAGCTTGAGATGAAGCTGAAGGCCCAAGGTCACACCGTAACTGTTACAAATGCAGGAGTCTCGGGGGATACGACGGCTGGCGGGTTGTCCCGTATCGACTGGTCCGTTCCCGAAGGTACGCAGGGTGTTATTCTCGAACTCGGAGCAAACGATGCCCTACGCGGCATTTCACCGGAGGAAACGGAAAAGAACCTGGATGCGATGATTTCCCGACTGAAGGAGCGAGGCATTTCAGTTCTTCTGGTCGGTATCCTGGCGCCGCCAAATATGGGGCATGACTTTGCGAACCGCTTTAACGGTATTTATGCCCGGTTAGCCGACAAACATTCCGTGCCGCTTTACCCCTTTTTCCTCGACGGTGTAGTCACTGTCGCGGGTATGCAGCTGGAAGATGGAATGCACCCGAATGCAGCAGGTGTGGCCATTATGGTCGAGCGTTCGTTCCCGATCGTAGTGCGGTTTTTGGGGGACATCCAGTCAAAGCAGAAATAACTGCTTGCACAGAGATGGTGCCCATGATTCGCTGGTGCCAATCGTAAGAGAATCGAGGAGGTCGTCATGCCAAGACTTTTCATCGCCCTCGAAATTCCGCGCGATATTGCAATGAGCCTTTCTCTGTTGCGAGGAGGCCTTCCGGGCGCGCGGTGGATCGACGTGGAAAATTACCACGTCACTCTCCGGTTTATTGGTGACGTGGACGGACGGACTGCAGATGAGATCGTCGATCGACTGGATCGGATTGACCGGCCTGAATTTCAAGTAAGTCTCAATGGTATAGGTTCTTTCGGGTCAAAGAAGCCGCACTCCATTTGGGCAGGAGTTTCCCCGTCTCAGGAGATGTCTGCCCTGCAGGCCGAGATTGAACGGATATGTCAGCGCATCGGTTTGCCCGCCGACCCAAGAAAGTTCATGCCACATGTCACGCTTGCCCGATTGAAGGCTTGCCGTCTTGATGACGTCGTTCGGTATTTGTCGGGTAGAGGTGGCTTTCATACTTTGCCGTTCAAGGTCTCTCGTTTCGTGCTAATGTCCTCACGAGACTCCGTCGGTGGCGGACCGTATGTTGTTGAAGAAGACTTCCTGTTGCAAAATGTCGATATTGGCACAAACTGGTCTTCTGTCGAACCGATGAAGAGCTTCATCTAGGTGGAAAGCCCCGATGGATATCGACAAGCTTACAGTACGGGAAATCGAACGAGAGCTTGCTGCAATAGACGGTTGGATGCTGTGTGATGGGACCGCGATCGCCAAAACGTTTACCTTCCGGGATTTTGCACAGGCCTTCGCCTTTATGACCGAATGTGCACTTGTTGCAGAGCGTTTCAATCACCACCCTGACTGGTCTAATTCCTACTCTCGTGTAGAGGTCACCTTGACCACACATGATAGAGCCGGATTGACATCGAAGGACTTCAAGCTGGCGCGAGCGATGGACCGCGTGGCAAGTCGGGGCAATTGACGTCGATGCCACGTCACCCCACATTGGGCAGGTAACGTATATGGTGTGAGGCATGTCCATGGACGACGTGAAGATCGGCGAGATCCTCCTTCCGGGAGACGAGGACACGCAGGAACGGCGTGAAAAACAGGTGCGAGTGAAGTTCTGGCCGAAGTTGAAGCGTGCAGCGCGACAGATTCCCTTCAGTCGCGACCTGGTGGCATCCTATTATTGCGCCATGGATCCAAAGACGCCGATCCGGGTTCGTGGCACGCTGCTTGCGGCATTGGCATACTTCATTATGCCGTTCGATTTTCTACCGGATGTCCTCGCCGTTGTTGGGTTCACGGATGATGTCGCGGTTATCGCCACTGCGCTTCGAATGATCCAGGGATACATTACCGACCGCCACTATGAAGCAGCGGACAACGCGCTTGCCGAAATTCCCGAGGTCAAGCCGGAACAGGTGCCATAAACGTTCTATTACTCCATCCGCAGAGAAGGCCGACATGTGCTTTGTCCTTTTATCCCGGGTCCGGCCGACAAATTCTTGCCCCAATCCTTGTGTCAGTGCTCGCCGGACAACAGTCTCTGAGTGAATACGCTCAGATGACGGGGATTTTGAACGAAGTTCTCAATTCGTCGGCGCCGTTGACGGTTTGGTAACTGCAATTAAGTCAAATTAAACCGAATCGTGATGATGCCTGACCAGGCTTGCCTTATCGGCGCAGAGTGAAGAAGCGGCAGGAGACCATGTCTGTAAAAATCGTAGCAACCGCATTGGCGTTTATGCTGGCAACTGCTGGCGTTGCATCGGCTCAATCGCCAACCCGTATTCAACAGTTCAAGGCCTGGGGTGCCTATTCCTATAAATCCTCCGGAAACACTGTCTGCTATGTCCTGTCTGTTCCGACTGCCAAGGAACCGACAAATGTTGATCATGGCGATATATTCTTTATCGTCTCGCAACGCCCCGGCCAGAACATTTCCTATGAACCGCAGGCAATGATGGGTTACGCCCTAAAGCCTGATTCCAAGGTCAATGTCACTGTTGATGGGAAATCCTTTGTGATGTTTACAAAGGATAAGGCTGCCTGGGTCGAGAACGCTGCCGAAGAGCCGGCGCTTGTTGCGGCCATGAAGTCCGGAGCGAACATGACGGTGAAGGCGACCTCTCTCAGAGGAACGGAGACCTCGTATTCTTACTCACTTTCTGGAATCTCTGCTGCGCTAAAGCAAATAGAATCCTGTAAGTAGCATCTTTCTCACAGGGCAATGGTTTGCTGCGTCCTGGGGAGAGAAAACATTGATCTGGATGGATGCGCTTCAAAAAGGCCGGTGCGAAGCCGGCCATTTTGCGTTTCGAAGAATGATGACGGCGCGCCGGTTTGATGATATGTGCCGCCCAAAGTGCTGCTGACCGGCCTCTGCCGGCTGCGCAAGTCTCAAACACAACATGCCCGAGTGACCACGTTCTGTGGGATGGTGCGCATGTGTTTGTACAGGACCATGTCATGTCAGTTTCAGAAACCGTTCTTGACCCCGCGGTGAAAAGCCCCCTTGTTCCACGCCAGGATCTCATGAGTGCGAAATCGTCGCTGATTGGCCTCACTCGCGATCAGATGGCCGATGTTCTCCGGAAAAAGGGTATTCCGGATAAGCAGGTACGCATGCGTGTCAATCAACTTTGGCATTGGCTCTATATCCGTGGCGTGTCCGACTTCAATGCGATGACGAATGTCGCCAAGGATATGCGTGCAATGCTCACACAGCATTTCAGTATCGCGCGTCCAGAAATTGTCGAGGAGCAAGTTTCCACCGATGGCACGCGGAAATGGTTGCTACGCTTTCCACCGCGTGGCGCTGGTCGGCCTGTCGATATCGAGACGGTTTATATCCCGGAGGAAGGACGCGGAACGCTCTGCATCTCTTCCCAGGTTGGTTGTTCGCTCACCTGTTCGTTCTGTCACACAGGCACTCAGCGCCTGGTCCGCAACCTGACCGCGGAGGAAATCCTTTCACAGCTCCTGCTCGCTCGGGACCGGCTTGGCGACTTTCCAGGTGTGGATACCCCGCCGGGCGCCTTCGTGCCGAGCGGAGAGCGCAAAATCACGAATATCGTTATGATGGGTATGGGCGAGCCGCTATATAATTTCGATTCCGTCAAAACAGCGCTTCTCATCGCTTCAGATGGCGATGGCCTGTCTTTATCGAAGCGCCGCATCACGCTGTCGACATCAGGTGTCGTGCCGGAAATCTACCGCACCGGTGAAGAAATTGGCGTGATGTTGGCAATCTCGCTGCATGCGGTCCGTGACGAATTGCGCGATATGCTTGTGCCGATCAACAAGAAGTACCCACTGAAGGAACTTATAGAAGCTTGTCGCCAATACCCAGGGCTGTCGAATGCACGTCGGATCACTTTTGAATATGTCATGTTGAAAGACGTCAATGACAGCCTGGAAGATGCCAAGGAGCTAGTGAAGCTTTTGAAAGGCGTACCAGCCAAGATCAACTTGATCCCGTTTAATCCATGGCCAGGAACGAATTACCAGTGCTCTGAATGGGCTACAATCGAGGCTTTTGCCGACTTCATCAATCAGGCGGGCTATGCCTCACCGATAAGAACGCCACGTGGACGTGACATTCTTGCCGCCTGTGGTCAGTTGAAATCGGAGTCCGAACGCATGCGTAAAACTGAGCGATTGGCGTTTGAGGCGATGATGATTGCTGGCCACGGCGAGGATGATTGAACAGACGTGGCACGTTCGGATCAACACTCTTGTTGATTTAGACCGTTTGCCTCCATAAGAAGCACAACAGACAAAAATCATCTCTGGAGGAGAACATGCGCTCTGTAATTCTTGCTCTCGCCGCTGCGGCGAGCCTGTCAATGCCTGCGAATGCAGAAAATGTAACCGTTGCCGTTACGGCGATCGTCGAGCATCCGGCGCTTGATGCTGCTCGGGATGGCGTCAAGGAAGCGCTGGCCGAAGCGGGTTACAAGGAAGGTGAGAACCTGACGTTCCTTTATGAATCCGCACAGGGGAATCCCGGCACGGCGGCGCAGATCGCCCGACAGTTCATTGGTGAGGAGCCGACAGTTATCGTGCCGATATCGACACCGTCCGCGCAAGCTGTCGTTTCTGCGACACGTGACGTGCCAATCGTATTCACCGCAGTGTCTGATCCGGTGGGTGCGCAACTTGTAAAGACGATGGACAAGCCTGGCGGCAATGTAACAGGTATCTCAGACATGTCCCCGGTTGCGGATCATGTTGCCCTGATCAAGGAGATCACCCCTGAAGCGAAGTCGATCGGTTTCCTTTACAACACGGCAGAGGCCAATTCAGTCTCGACGCTGGAGGCTCTCAAGACAGCGGCATCCAAGGCTGGTCTCGATGTGATCGAGTCGGTTGCGACGAAATCGGCGGAAGTTCAGGGCGCGACACGCGCGCTTGTCGGGCGCGCTGACGTAATCTATGTGCCAACTGACAACACGATCGTTTCGGCGTTTGAAGCTGTGGTCGGGGTCGCTGAAGAAGCAAAATTGCCACTCTATGCGGGTGATACTGATTCCGTTCCACGTGGTGCGATGGCGGCACTTGGCTTTAACTACTTCGATGTGGGTAAGCAGACAGGTGCAGTTGTCGTCCGTGTGCTCAAGGGTGAGGCACCCGGGGACATTCCGGTCTCCATTGCGGCCGGCACGGACCTTGCCATCAACAAGAAGGCTGCAGAGAAAATGGGCGTGACGTTCCCGGAATCCATCTTGTCGCGGGCTACAAGCGTCATCGAATAAACCATGGCATGCAATACGCGCTGGATGCCGGGATCTTGGGCCTCCAGCGCGTTATATGACCCCTTCCGACGCCATTGCGGCGGACAAAGCAGGAGAGCACGAAGGTGCTGAGTGAGATCGCCTTTTGGGGCGCAGTGGAGCTTGGGCTTGTTTTTGCCTTTGTGTCCATCGGGGTATTTCTGGCCTTTCGGGTGCTCGACTTTCCTGACCTGACGGTCGATGGTTCGTTTCCACTCGGAGCGGCAGTAGCCGCAATCCTGATTACCACCGGTTTTAATCCGTGGATTGCCGCAGTAGTTGCAATGATCGCTGGCGGGGCGGCAGGTGCAGTAACGGCATTCCTCAACGTCCGGTTCGGAATCCTCAACTTGCTTGCATCCATCTTGACGATGATCGCTCTGTTCTCCGTCAATCTGCGAGTGATGGGGAAGCCGAACGTCGCGCTGATCAATGCGGATACCATGCTTAGTCCGTTTTTCGGCCTTGGTCTCAGAGAGGTCTATGTCCGCCCGCTATTTGTTGGTGTACTGGCCGCGGTTGCTGTTCTGCTCGTGTGGCGTTTTCTGGAGAGTGATGCCGGGCTTGCCATGCGTGCGACCGGTGCAAATCCTCGCATGGCTCGGGCGCAGGGCGTCGACACTCGTTGGCAAATCTACCTTGGACTTGCGATTTCCAATGCCCTGGTCGCGCTTGGAGGAGCATTATTTGCTCAAACCAACGGGTTTGCTGACGTAACTTCCGGTGTAGGAACGATCGTTGTTGGACTGGCGGCAGTCATCATCGGCGAGACGCTGTTTGGCGCTCGAGGTATTCTGTTGGCGTTGATAGGTTGTGTAGTTGGTTCCATTCTCTACCGGATAGCCATCCAGTTGGCGCTATCGACAGACGCGCTTGGCCTGAAAGCATCGGATCTCAATCTCGTAACGGCCGTTCTCGTTGCCGTGGCACTCGTTCTACCGCGTCTGCGTCGGGGAGGAAATGCGTCGTGATCGATCTTAAGAACGTCCGCGTTACCTTCGGCAAGGGTACGCCACTGCAGAAGGAAGCGCTGAAAGGTGTCAGTCTGGGAATTGAACAGGGCTCCTTTGTTACTGTCATAGGCTCGAACGGAGCCGGTAAATCGACGCTCCTTGGCGTTCTGGCTGGTGACGTGCTGGCGAGCGAAGGGCAGGTGACCATCGGCCCTGCCGATGTCACACGGAAGTCCACGGCGGCACGTGCCGGCCTCGTCGCGCGTGTTTTCCAAGACCCGTTGGCGGGAAGCTGTGGGGCCTTGTCAATCGAAGAGAATCTTGCGTTGGCGGCGCGCCGAGGTGAACGACGTGGATTAAGTGCGGCGCTTGGAGCGCGTCGCCGCGAACTGTTCCGAGACCGCGTAGCTGAGCTTAACCTTGGGCTCGAGAATCGGATGAGGGATCGTATGGATCTGCTTTCCGGAGGGCAACGGCAGGCTGTATCTCTAGTCATGGCAACCCTTGCCGACTCGGATGTGTTGCTTCTTGATGAACATACGGCGGCACTTGATCCCGGGATGGCTGAGTTCATTATGAAGCTCACCCAACGAATTGTTTCAGAACGGCAACTTACTACGTTGATGGTCACCCATTCCATGCGCCAGGCGCTGGACTTTGGGCATCGTACGATCATGCTGCATGGTGGCGAGATCATTCTTGACGTTAGTGGTGACAATCGGAAAGATCTTCAAGTGGAGGATCTTATCGCAATGTTCCGCAAAATGCGCGGTGAAACTCTGGACGACGATGCCCTGTTGATTGGTTGACTTTACTCATCGACCTTGAGTGAAAAATATCTTGACTGCAAATACCGAAAAGACGCCAGCGAATGTGTAGTCAATGCCGCGCAAGATCCTTGGATTGGTCTGCAACCAATTGGCTAGACGATCTGCCACCAAGATCACAAGAATATTTACTGGCGAACACGCAACAATGAAGAATATGCCCAGGAAGAGCAGTTTCTCGGTAACAGCCGGGTCGCCTGCAGTTACGAATTGCGGCAGGAAGGTCATGAAGAAGATTATGACCTTGGGATTGAGCAGATTTACCCAAAGTCCGGTTGATACATTTGCCAGGGCAGATTTCTTTACCGTATCGACACTCTCCACCGAAAGACTGGACCCTGAACGGAGTGCCTGGACTGCAAGCCAAAGAAGATAACCCGCGCCCCCGGTCTTAAGGATAAAGAATGCCGTTGGCGAAGCAGTGATCAGGGCGGAGATCCCGAATGCCACCAACAGGGTGTGGATAAGAATGCCTGTGGATGTCCCGACAACGACGAAGAGAGCGGGCCGCCGCCCCTGGGCAAGTGCACGACTGATCGAGAGCGTCATGTCTGGCCCAGGCGTAAGGGCTAATAGCAGGCTCGCGGCAGCAAATGCGAGTAGCGTAGGAAAGGTCGGCAGAAAGTCCATGGTCCACCCGCGTCAAGAACATCACTCTCTATAATGCGAAGGTGACGTCGATTCCACGAATTTGAGAAAAACTCTGCCTTTTTGTTCGGATTTTGTCACATGGACAATGATCTGGCGCAAAGCCAAAATTAAGTAGAGAGTTTAGGTATGCTTGCGTGCGTTGGAAAACTCGCTAAAAGTGCCAATTCGCAAGTGTGGCGATCTATCCGCCACCGTCACTTCGGACGGACCTAAATATCATGACACTCCCCAAAGACGTTAAGAAGGTGGTCTTGGCCTATTCTGGTGGCCTTGATACTTCGATCATCCTGAAATGGCTGCAGACGGAACTCGACGCGGAAGTCGTTACATTCACTGCTGATCTTGGACAGGGAGAGGAACTGGAACCCGCACGCAAAAAGGCCGAAATGCTCGGTATCAAGGAGATCTTCGTCGAGGATGTTCGTGAAGAGTTCGTGCGTGATTTTGTCTTTCCAATGTTTCGTGCCAATGCTGTCTACGAAGGCGTTTATCTTCTTGGCACCTCTATCGCCCGGCCGCTGATATCGAAGCGACTGATCGAGATCGCCCGCGAGACCGGTGCGGACGCCATCGCCCATGGAGCGACTGGCAAGGGAAATGATCAGGTTCGTTTTGAGCTTTCAGCCTATGCATTGAACCCTGATATCAAGATTATCGCTCCATGGCGTGACTGGTCGTTCAAGAGTCGTACCCAACTTCTCGAGTTTGCAGAACAACACCAGATCCCCGTTGCGAAAGACAAGAAGGGCGAGGCTCCATTCTCTGTCGATGCGAACCTTCTTCACTCTTCCTCTGAAGGCAAGGTGCTTGAGGATCCGGCTCAAGAGGCACCCGAATATGTTCATATGCGGACCATCTCGCCCGAGGACGCTCCGGACAAAGCAACCGTAATCAGGATCGGATTTGAGCGCGGCGATGCCGTATCGATTGATGGCGAGACGCTGTCGCCGGCTACATTGCTGGCTAAACTGAACGATTATGGTCGCGACAACGGCATTGGCCGCTTGGACTTGGTGGAAAACCGTTTCGTCGGCATGAAATCGCGCGGTGTTTACGAGACCCCCGGCGGTACAATCCTGCTTGCGGCCCATCGTGCAATCGAGAGTATAACGCTAGATCGCGGAGCTGCACACCTCAAGGATGAGTTGATGCCGCGTTATGCGGAACTCATCTACTATGGGTTCTGGTTCTCACCGGAGCGCGAGATGCTGCAGGCCGCAATTGATAAGAGTCAGGAGCATGTTGAGGGCGAAGTGACTCTCAAACTCTACAAGGGTAATGTCATGGTCATTGGCCGAGAGAGTGCGAAGTCGCTCTATTCCGACAAGCTCGTCACTTTCGAGGATGACCAAGGCGCATACGACCAGAAGGATGCAGCAGGCTTCATCAAGCTCAATGCTCTGCGTCTGCGTACTCTTGCCAAACGAAACCTAGGACAGTAACCAGGATCGTCTGGAAATCTGGTTTTGCATTTTGCACTTAATCAGATCCCCGGAAACGAATTCCGGCTTGTGGGGATCTGTTTTGGTATGCAATTGGAGACCTCAATTCTGGCATATTGCTTCACGGTCATGCCTCCCGATGTTTGGAGCACGCCTGTTGTAAGCCCGCGATACCATCACTGTGAGGGATGATCACCAGACCAACAGTCTGGGTAGGGTATGACTGCCGCACCCTCTAATGTCTTCGGTTGGCGGAGAGATAACCGAAATAGCTGGCGATTGCCAAAAATTCCATTGCCGGAATAATCGTGCCGAAGGCAAGGACTGGTTTGCCGATGGCAGCTGCTGCCATGCCACCAAGAAAGCCGCATCCCATCTGAACGAACCCCATCATCGCGGATGCAGATCCCGCAATATGCGGGAAAGGGGCCATTCCAACGGTGATGATGTGAGGACTTACAAAAGCTATTCCGAATGTGCAAATGCCAACGGGGATCATGACCGACAGGAAACTGAGGGGCAATAAGGCAACGGACAAAGCCATCGCGGCCCCACCCGCTCCCGAAAAACACAACCCGATGATGGCTGCCCGGTGCCCGGAGATATGGTCAGAGACCTTTCGCAGGACTAATGACCCGATTAGATAAGAACCTGTCTGAACGAGCATTCCCAGGCCGAATTGAACTGGCGTTAGGCCAACTTCATCGATCAGAACGAATGGCAGCATGGTGGCCTCGGCATAGAGAGCTCCGATTGATCCGCCAATCACTAGCGACGCCAACATGAAACTGGAATTAGAAAGCACCTCTACATAGCCTGAAATCAGCCTGGATGGGCGGAGGCGGCTGATGTCGGGAGTTGTCGTTTCACTCAGGAACAAGAAGACGCTGCCAATTGAGAGGATCCCAAAACCCAGCATCAGGATGAACACTGACTTCCAGCCAAATGCAGCAAGCGACAGACCTCCTAAAGTGGGTCCCATGGCTGGCGCTACAGTAAGCATAATGCTGATCAGGTTCATGATACGTGCGGCGTCGCGGCCAATGAACTGATCACGCACAACTGCCCGCGCAACGGTGATGCCAACGGATGCACCAACGCCCTGGACAAGCCGACCTGCAAGTATTCAGTCGATCGTCGGCGCCGTGGCCGCCAAGATAGATCCCAGCAAGTATATGATCAGGAATCCAACCGTAGCTACTCTACGACCAAAGGCATCAGATGCAGGCCCAGCAAGTAGCTGTGCTATTGCAAAACCCGCAAAATAAAGGGAGAGCGACATCTTGATGGCGCTGTCGGTGGTCTCGAATGCATGAACCAGTTCCGGCATCGCCGGCGTATAAATTGCCATGGATACCGGACCCAGAGCCGTCAACAGGGCGCCAATCAATGCCGTGCGACGCTGGCTCATCAATTGTACAGGTTGCGAGGGAGATGCTTTCATGAACTGCCTTGGATGGCAATGCCGGTAATGATCAAATGGAATCGTTCGTTGGCTGTTCTGCCGACGGAGACATACTCTCTTTATCAAGTGAGACAAGCCTGGGGTTGGCGTACGCGATTGCAGACACTAGCTCGGCGAAAGATCTTCTGCTTGATCGACAGGTTGGCTATGGTCGACAACTTAAGAGGCCACTCATTTGAGACATGAATATCAGCTTGAAGGAAATGCGAATGTCAGTTGTCGAAATCAATCCTGCTCTTGTTTCTTGGACTGGGCATGAAGGATTGCCGCCCTTTAATCTTGTACGAGATGAAGACTTTGCTGTGGCTTTTGATGTTGCGATGACCACCCACGATGCGGAAATCGAGGCAATCGCAATGCATCGGGATGAACCGACCATGCAAAATACAATTGTTGCTTTGGAAGTTGCCGGGAATGAGTTGTCGCGCATCTCGGCCCTTTTCTGGAACAAGGCGGGTGCCAACACCAATAATGTCATTCAGAAGC
Source organism: Pseudomonadota bacterium (assembly GCA_023390055.1). GTDB lineage: Bacteria > Pseudomonadota > Alphaproteobacteria > Rhizobiales > Rhizobiaceae > Neorhizobium. Next base: position 26,572 of record JAEWDP010000122.1, read on the forward strand.
TCGAACGTGAGATAGCACCGAGAATATCTCGGCACTATTCGAAAATGGCAATGAACGAAGCATTGTTTCGCCGGGTGGATGGGCTGTGGAAAAGGCATGCGGATCTGGATCTGTCCCTTGAAGAGTGCCGAGTGCTAGAGCGGCACTGGAAGGGGTTTGTGCGTGCGGGAGCACAGTTGGCAAAACATGAACAGAAGCGTCTCGCAACGATCAACGAGACATTGGCGGTTCTCGGGGCTCGTTTCGGACAGAACGTCCTGGCAGACGAGAAGGATTGGGCCCTGATCTTCAAGGAAGAGGAAGATCTTGCAGGCCTGCCGTCATTTTTGCGTGAAGCAATGGCATCAGCGGCGTGTGAAAGAGGTGAGCAGAACGGCTATGCGGTGACACTTTCTCGCTCCATCATCGAGCCATTTCTGATGTTTTCGGCTCGCCGGGATCTTCGGGAGCAAGCCTTTTCTGGTTGGGTTTCTCGTGGCTCAAACGGCGGAGATACCGATAATCTTGCGATTGTGCAGGAAACATTGGCATTGCGTCATGAAAAAGCAAAGTTGCTTGGCTATGAGGATTTTGCTGCCTTCAAACTTGAAAACTCCATGGCGAAGACATCTGAAGCCGTAAACGAATTGTTACTGAGGGTGTGGAAGACCGCGCGCGACCGGGCACTCAAGGAAGAAAAAGATCTTGCCGACCTGATTGCGGACGAGGGTGAAAATCACACGATCATGCCGTGGGACTGGCGCTATTATGCCGAGAAGCTGCGCCAAAGAACCTTCAAATTCTCCGAGTCGGAACTGAAGCCTTATCTGCAGCTTGAAAATGTTATCAAGGGCTGTTTCGATGTTGCAAATCGGCTTTTCGGCATAAATGCCGTGGAAGTAGAAAATATCCCCTCTTACCATCCAGATGTTCGCGTATTCGAGATCAGAGATAAGAGCGGGAGACTTGTCGCAATATTCCTCGGGGATTACTTCGCCCGTGCCTCGAAGCGCTCAGGTGCGTGGATGAGTTCTTTTCAAACTCAACACAGACTGACTTTGAAGAGCGGGAAGAAGGGTGAACTGCCTATTGTCTATAATGTTTGCAACTTTGCCAAGCCGGCTGCAGGCAAGTCAGCTCTCCTTTCACTTGATGATGCGCGAACCCTTTTCCACGAGTTTGGCCATGCTTTACACGGGATGCTCTCGGACGTCACCTACCCATCAGTTGCCGGGACTGCAGTGGCACGCGATTTCGTAGAACTCCCATCCCAGTTGTTTGAGCACTGGCTGACCGTGCCAGAAATACTTGAGAAATATGCGGTTCACTTTGAGACCGGTGAGACCATGCCTAAAGCACTGCTGGAGAAGGTTCTTGCGGCCCGGACTTTCAATTCTGGGTTTGCCACCGTGGAATTTACGGCATCTGCCCTGGTGGACATGGCTCTCCATTCGAAAGGCCCGGTAGTTGATCCTGTGGCAGTGCAGCGTGAGGTTCTGGCAGATCTCCAGATGCCGCAGTCTATTGTTATGCGTCATGCGATGCAGCATTTTCAGCACATCTTTTCTGGTGATGGATATGCCGCAGGCTACTACTGCTACATGTGGTCGGAAGTCCTCGACGCCGATGCATTCGAGGCCTTCGAGGAAACAGGAGACATGTTCGACCCGGCCACTGCACGAAAACTCAAGGACACCATCTATTCCGTCGGCGCCTCAACCGATCCGGAGGATGCTTACAAGGCATTCCGTGGTAAGCTTCCGGATCCGCAAGCAATGCTGCGAAAGAAGGGCCTATCGGTAGCCGAAGAGCTATCGGGAAGCGACGCGTGACGTCAGTGCATGCCTGCCTTTCGATGCGTAAAAGCGTTTCCTCTTTCGTAATTGCGAAAAACAGGGTATTAGCGCGCCAACGAAATTGGCGCTCTCTTTCATGATACGGCGCCGTAGCCCCAGAGATATACTATATGGCAATTCGCAACATCGCGATTATCGCGCACGTTGACCATGGAAAGACGACACTTGTCGATGAACTCCTGAAACAGTCCGGTTCCTTCCGCGAGCACCAACGCGTCATGGAACGGGTGATGGATTCAAATGATATCGAGAAAGAGCGCGGTATCACCATTTTGGCAAAGGCAACGTCGATCGAGTGGAAAAACACACGTATCAATATTGTCGATACACCCGGTCATGCTGACTTCGGCGGTGAAGTCGAGCGCATATTGTCGATGGTCGATGGCGCGATTGTTCTCGTCGATGCCGCCGAAGGTCCGATGCCACAAACCAAGTTCGTGGTTGGAAAGGCGTTGAAGGTCGGACTTCGCCCAATCGTTGCAATTAACAAGATTGATCGTCCGGATGCCCGTGCCGATGAAGTTGTGAATGAGGTATTTGATCTCTTTGCAGCCTTGGATGCCACAGACGAGCAACTCGACTTTCCGATTTTGTATGGTTCCGGCCGCTCGGGGTGGATGAACTTTGATCCGACTGGTCCAACTGATGAGGGCTTGGCACCTCTGCTTGATCTGGTTGTAAAACACGTTCCAGAACCGTCCGTGGAAGAAGGACCCTTCCGCATGATCGGAACGATCCTTGAGGCCAACAATTTCCTTGGCCGTATCATTACTGGTCGTGTGGCATCCGGCTCGATCAAGCCAAATCAGGCGGTAAAGGTTCTCGGTCAGGATGGCCGCTTGATCGAACAGGGCAGAATTTCCAAGATTCTTGCATTCCGTGGCATCGAACGTCAGTCGATCGAAGAGGCTCATGCGGGTGATATAGTCGCCATCGCCGGCCTGTCGAAAGGGACTGTGGCGGATACCTTCTGCGATCCCTCCGTTTCCGAGCCATTGCAGGCCCAGCCAATCGATCCTCCCACCGTCACCATGTCCTTCATTGTGAATGATAGTCCGCTCGCCGGAACCGAAGGTGACAAGGTGACGAGCCGCGTCATCAGAGATCGCCTTTTTAAGGAAGCCGAAGGCAATGTCGCGCTGAAAATCGAGGAATCTGCGGACAAGGATTCATTTTATGTGTCCGGTCGCGGCGAACTACAGTTGGCTGTTCTTATCGAGAATATGCGTCGAGAAGGTTTTGAACTTGCCGTCTCGCGGCCGCGGGTCGTAATGCATAAGGACGAAGCGACCGGCCAGATGATGGAGCCGATCGAAGAGGTCGTCATCGATGTGGACGACGAACATTCCGGTATCGTTGTCCAGAAAATGTCGGAACGACGGGCTGAGATGGTCGAATTGCGCCCTTCCGGCGGCAGCCGCGTTCGCCTTGTATTTTTTGCGCCAACGCGGGGCCTCATTGGCTATCAGTCTGAACTTCTCACCGACACACGTGGAACCGCTGTCATGAACCGGCTATTTCATGAGTATCAGCCTTACAAGGGTGATATTGGTGGCCGCGTGAACGGTGTGCTGCTGTCGAATGAAGCCGGTGAGGCGGTCGCATATGCGCTATTCAATCTCGAGGATCGCGGTCCGATGGTTATTGATGCGGGCGAAAAGGTCTATGAAGGGATGATCATCGGCATCCATAGCCGTGATAACGATCTTGAGGTTAATGTACTCAAGGGAAAGAAGCTGACGAACATTCGTGCCGCCGGCAAGGATGAGGCTGTCAAACTCACGCCACCCATCAAGTTCACTCTGGAGCGGGCACTTTCCTGGATCCAGGATGATGAATTGGTGGAAGTGACCCCGAAATCGATCCGTCTGCGTAAGGTATATCTGGATCCCAATGAGCGTAAACGCTTCGTAAAGGCAAAAATCGCCGGATGAGAAACCTCTGGTGAGAAGATGACCCGACCTTTGTCGGGTCATCTTCATTGCAATACTTAATACTTGAGCAGAGTTTATGTTCGCTACCACCTCGCATTTGTCGAATGAGTGGGGGAGATGGCAGACGACGGTCGGCTGCCCGCTGGCATTGTCGGGACCGACAGACTGTCTGCGCGGCTCCAGTGAAACCATCTGACGGGAGCTGGTTCTCCACTTTCCTTGACACAGCTGAAGATTAGCTTGCCGGCAAGTGAGTTGCACGGCAAGCTTTGTCGCGGCATGCAACGGCGTGATCGCAAGCTTCCGGACCTTGACGTGCGGGTGAGATCATTTCCACGGAAATATAGGTAGATCTGCTCGTGTTGTTTGTTGCCACTTGGAACACGAACTCACGCGACTGGAGGGCACAGCGATGCGTCTCGTGGCCGGATCCGTCATGGTTGCCTCACTGCAATGACCGCGGTCTACCAGATTAAGGGGCAGCAACTTTGCCGCCTTAAGTGCACCACCGTATCCCGGTTGATGCAGGAAGCAATTAGCCGGGGATTCCTGCCACACACTTGTGTCTTGAAGTGGTGCACTCTTGTGAGGGAGGTAAAAAAAGCGTTAACGTAGATCTGTACATGCCAGAACCATTGCTGGGGATTGGCGTTGTGACGGAGTATCAAGTTCTCGCACAACCCGATGAACGGGTCCAGAGTGGCGTTATGAAGACGTTGTCGATTGATGTGCGGCGAGCAGAGCCGCAAGATGCAGCAGCCGTAGCAGAGGTACATCGCCTCTCGTGGACGCAGGCCTATGCGGGACTCATTCCCTATAAGCCATTGACACAAATGATCGAACGCCGAGGCGAGACCTGGTGGAGAAAGGCGACCCGTGGACCGGCCACACTTCTCGTCCTGGACGTTGCGGGTACCATTGCAGGCTATGCCACGACCGGCCTCAACCGAGCAAAGGCGCTTCCGTATGATGGCGAGGTATACGAGATTTATCTGCGCCCGGAGTTTCAAGGTATCGGTCTGGGCCGACGCCTCTTTGGCGAAAGTCGACGCCTGTTGAAATCTCTTGGTTGCGAAGGCCTTGTAGTCTGGTGCCTCGAAGACAGTGAACACGCTGCCCGTTTTTTCCGTCGGCACGGGGGTCTCGATATGGTTGAGGGGATGGAGGATTTTGGCGGGATATCGCTGCGCAAGATCGGTTTCGTCTGGCCGCGGTAAGATCTTACCTTTGGTAGCGATGGACGCCCGCCCGAAACGAAACCCAGGTTGCCTTGCAGCATGTTTCCCAGTATCGAGACCCTTATCGATAGACCTCACTTGGGGAAAAGAATGCGCATAGATGCGATTTCAATTGGCAAGAATCCACCCGACGATATCAACGTCATCGTTGAGGTGCCGGTTGGCGGCCATCCGATCAAATATGAGATGGACAAGGAGGCCGGGGCACTGGTTGTTGATCGCTTCCTTTACACACCAATGACCTATCCGGGCAACTATGGCTTCGTTCCGCATACCCTTTCGGAAGATGGTGATCCGATTGATGTCCTAATCTGCAATACGCGTCCACTGGTTCCCGGCTGCGTCATCAATGTTCGGCCAATCGGCGTGATGGTCATGGAAGACGATGGCGGGAAAGACGAGAAGATTATCGCAGTCCCGGTTCCGAAACTGACACGGCGCTATGACAAAATCGAAAACTACAGTGATTTACCAGAGATCACGTTGAAGCAGATCGAGCACTTTTTCGAGCACTACAAGGATCTGGAACCCGGTAAATGGGTGAAGATCGGTGGTTGGCAGGACGTCAAAATCGCGAAAAAGCTGATTGTCGAGGCAATTGAACGGTACAACGCTAAGGCATGATCAACGATTAGGCGGCCCATTATTCGCTTTCCCAAATCCTTCGGGTCGACAGCGATCCGGAGGATTTTTTTCGCGCGGTCTTGCCGTTGATGGCTGAAACAGTGCTTTTAAAAACCCGCAACGTTTTAGCAGTCAGTTCAATTGACCCCCTTATAAAGTTCTCACCTTTAGTACGCACTGCATCTGTACGTCGTGCCGTGGGAAATTAATCCGCTATCTGTAGTTGCAAGCCCGTAGACAATGCTTCGGCTGACACTGGTGTATGTTGAACCGAAACGCGACCGCGATCGTTATCAAGGCTTTGAGAGAAATTCACGCAAAGATCGGGTAGATACTTGTCCACAGTAGCGAGCGCAGGAAGAATATGATCAAAAGAACGATGATCGGAGAGATATCAATTCCACCCAAATCGGGCATGATGCGTCGAATGGGCCGGAGAACGGGCTCTGTAATATTATAAAGGAAAGTACCGATCGCGCTCACGAACTGGTTGCGTGAATTGATCACGTTAAAGGCATAGAGCCAGGAGAAGATGGCGCTGGCAATCAGCACCCAGACATATAGGTTAAGTGCCAAGTCAATTGTTTGAAACAGGGCGAGCATCCAAGTCTCCATTTCTGTGTTGACAGACATGTAGACATTGAAGAACTCACGGGCAAGTGCCTTGACGAGCTCAGGCCCTATTAGCAGTTCCGTCGCCGATGATTGCTTTACAGTCGGATGTCGCTGCCGTTCGACCATCGTGCGGCCGGTCTCGGCGAGAGTCTAGGGCATCGAGATCGGACGGGCACTGTCCCATTGGGAAGTTGCGCAGCCTGCATCATTTTCTCGACATTCTACGGTTTTTTGCACAACATTCATAAATATCGGTTCTGCCGTCCTCCACTACGCTGACTTGGGTCATCTTGGCGCGCTATTGTGGTTTTTCGTCGCGCCGCCTACGCTGGTGCACATTACATCGAGCTCCTCGACTAGCTGCTGGCATTTACTTTTGAGCCATGGCTCGTCACGGCCTTGATGGTTTGTTGGGTTTGAACGAGTTTCTATCGGACTTGGAGTTTAGTCGATCAAGCTCACTCTTGCAGCCATAAGAGCCCTATCTTGCCAATATTATTGCCTGGAACTCATTGTTCTGGCAGCCAGCTGGCCCCGAAACCGTGGATCGCTAATTGCGCACAGCGCGCTTGACAGCTGTCGCTAGCTTGGATTGACGGCTATCGACATTCGGCTGATCGAATACGAGGTCGAGAAAATCCCAGAGCCAAGTCTTGAGTGGTGCATCGAATATCATGCGTCCTTCCAGGTGCTCGCTCCCCTTTTGAGCGTTCGGCATGATGAAACGATGCTCACCTCGAACAATCCAGCGTTGCATCATTGCGCGTGTCAACTCGGCATGAAACTGGACACCCCAGGCATTTTTCCCATAGCGGATTGCCTGGTTCTCATAGACATCGCCTTCGGCGAGGAGCTCAGCGCCGGATGGCAGGCTGAAACCTTCGCGGTGGAAATGATAAACCATGTGTGGCCATTGCGGCATAAGCAGTCGACCATGCTCGCTCGCCCGTATCGGATACCAACCAATTTCCGTTAAACCATTCTTATGTGCGTTAACCGTTCCGCCGAGGTGTCGGGCCAACATCTGGGCTCCGAGGCAGATGTCGAGGAATGGCTTGTTCTCCTTAAGCGGTACACCGATCCAGTCTGTCTCTGTCTTGATGAATGGATCAGGATCGTTGGCGCTCATGGGGCCTCCGAAGATCACCGCCCCCGAGTGAGCAGAAAGGCTTGTGGGCAAAAGGTCGCCTAGTACAGGACGTCGAATGTCCAGAGGGTAACTTGTCGCTGGGCAGTTAATTGTAAGAATGCGGCGGTTTGGTCTAGGCTTGGCATTTAATTGCGAGAATAAAGACGGTCGGATTCTCAAATTAACTGCATTTGAGAAGAGGCTCTCGATCTCCGAGCTC
>JAEWDP010000174.1 GCA_023390055.1 Pseudomonadota bacterium
AACCCATGCATAGGCAGCATCATAGAGGCCGGCACTGAAACCGGCAGCAGACGAGACATTGCCGAGCAGCACGAACATTGGTGCGACAATGAGTGAATAGGAAGATACGGCGGAAAAGCTCTCGGTGAGGACGACACCGCCTGCAGTACGCAGGCCTTCGAGCATCCACATGCCGAAGAAGCCGACGGACATCATGGCGAAGGCTACGGGCATGCGCAGAAGCATGAGAAGAAAAAGGCAGAATATTCCTGCAAGGCCGGCAGTAGTGGGCGTCATTCTTCGGTCTTTCCAGTAAAAATTAGCAGGATTTCGACTACAAAGACGACGAGGCAAAGTGAGATGCCGGCGGCGAGCATGCCGTAGAATGGCCACATCGGCAGGCCGAGCATGTTGGTCGTGTCCTGGTATTCAAAGGCGTCAAGTGTCTTGTCAAATGCTCGGTTGGCCAGAATGATCAGTACGAACCCTGAAATCAGGCGTACCAGGACGTCAGCTGCCATGCGTCCGAAGCGGCCGAGCAGATGGTCGAAGATATCGACCCTCACATGCGCGCCGTGCAACGTTGCGTAGGGCAAGCCCAGCATAATGGCTGCAACACCACTCATCTGAACGATCTCTTCGTTGCCGGTGATGGGGTTGTTGAGCAGGTAGCGCATGAGGACGCCAAAGGTGATGACGACCACCATAAGCAAAAGGCTGATCCCAGCGACCGCTGACAAGGCCTTGCTGGCGCGGTCGATTGACCGCGCCCATCTATCCGGATTGCCTGCCATCTGGATTATTCCGCCGCGAAGGCTTCAGCGACCTTCGCGGCCCCTGGACCGGTCTCCGCGACGATCTTTGCGGTGACCTCATCGGCGATCTTGTTGAACGGGGCGACCTGTTCTTCCGTCAGGCGAATGACTTCCTTGCCTTCGGTGGCGGCAAAGGATTCAATGCCATCAGCTGCGACACGCAATTGCATTTGCTGGCCGTCAAGTGATGCTTGTTTGCCGGCGGCTTCGACGATCGCCTGCTGTTCTTCTGTCAGGCTGGACCACGCATCACGGTTCATGACAATAAAGAATGGCGAGTTTGTCGTCTTCATTCCAACGGTGATATAATTGGCGACCTCCCCGAGACGAAATGCCTTTGTCGCGGTGCCGTCGATCATCGCCGCATCGATGACGCCGATCTGCAAGGCGTTGTAAACGTCATTGACGGGCATCGAGACGGGTGTACCACCCCAGGCCTCGACCAGGGTTCCGGAATTGCGCGACGGAACGCGGATTTTCATACCCTTCAGGTCTTCCAGCGTCCGGATCGGCTTTGTCGCACTGTAGAAGATGTTTTCCGCGCTGGACCACAAGGCCACGAGCTTGACGCGCTTGTACTCCGGCTGGAAGAGATCGATGTTCTTCCAAATGGCCTCTGTACCCGTTTCCTCATCGAGGACGCCCGGCAGTTCAGCGACAAGTGTCAACGGAAAGGTCGATGCCGTGTAGCCCGGAAGACTGATGGAGAATTCGGCAACGCCATCAACCGCGCGGGCATACTGTTCGGCAGGGCCTGCTCCAAGCTCTCCCCCGCTATAAACCGGCACCTTGATCTCTCCGTTGGTGCCGTCCTCGATTGCTTTTGCAAATGGTGCAAATGTGCTTTCGACATAAGGGTGTGTCGGAGCCATGAAATTCGCAAATTTCAGTGTCTCTGCCTGTACCGGAGCATAGGCAAGTCCGACGCTTAATAATGCGCCAGCCAGCATGGTGATTTTATTCATAGTTCCCTCCCAGGTTGGACAAATTCAGTAAGACAATCGTCTGTTATTGACGCAGCAAGAATGCGCAGACCAATTCAAAGTGGGGGGCTGCTTATAAGTTCATGCTATTCCGGCTGTTCCTGCGGGCCTCTTCAGTGCGCCATAAGTGGGAGGTATTGGGTGAGTTTTGCTGCAACCGCAGGGTGGATTGGGCCGTCTTCAAGCTCATGTTGTTGAGGACGCGTTTGCTTTATTGGGATAGTTAGGGTTGCGGATAATCCGGAGATTTTGGTGACCAGGAAAACAGAAACATATGATCGTTGTGCGGTTGAAGTCGCCCGGGCCTTGATTGGCGCGCGGTTGACCTTCAACGGGGCTGGTGGGATCATCGTCGAGACGGAAGCCTATAAGCTTGATGACCCAGCGTCGCACAGTTTCAGTGGTATGACACCAAGGAACCGATCCATGTTCGGTCCGCCTGGTCACGCCTACGTTTATCGTTCCTACGGAATCCATTGGTGCCTGAACGTCGTCTGTCGTGAAGGTAGTGCCGTCCTCCTACGTGCAATTGAACCAGCATGGCAGGTGCCTGAGATGCAGGCCCGACGGGAAAAGCGGGAGCTGCATCTCCTGTGTGCGGGACCAGGACGATTATGCCAGGCACTCGGGATTACGGGGGACCATGATGGAATGAGCCTTGTTGAACCTCCGTTCGATCTGTCTCTTGCCACGTCTGTGCCTGAACTAGTTGTCGGCAAACGTATAGGAATCAGGAAGGCGGTGGACCTGCCATGGCGGTATGGTCTCAAGGGATCCGCTTACCTCAGCAAGCGGTTTCCAGTGGTCCCGGGCGTTGATAACGCATGAATTTGGCTAGGCCGACAATTTGTCGCAACGATGGAGTTAGCGGGTTGTCTGGACGTGCCGACTGCGACAATGGAGCGGTGCAAGGCTACCTCCTTATAAGTTGTGACATCTTATCTTCCCAGCAAGATCACCAGAAATGGCAGCGCCAGCATGCAAGGCTTCTTTTGGAAATGTCCAAGGGTCGCGCCGCAAGCGTAGATATTGGGACATATCGGCGGTATTCTTAACCTTCGGGCAAGGAATTAACCATACATATGGGCAACGACGGCAAAGTGGGTGACCATAGGTTCCCAAAAGGCATGATGCCGCCCTGCCGTACCGGTCTCGATCCGGTATCTGCTCATGATCACAACCACAACGACTGCGGTGACCGTGCTGTTTATGCTGCCGGGCTTTGACAGGCCGGAGCATCTTCCATCAACCCAGCGCTATGTGCGGGAATATGAGCCAATTCGCACACGACCCTTGTCGGGTTGTCTATCGTTTTGGGGACGGCGTTGGGGCACGAAACGCGATCAGATCAGGCGAGAAAGGCCCAGACGGGAAGTTTGGGTGAGAGACTGGCATTTGCCGGTCTCGACGCGCAACTGTGCGATCTGTTGCGCCGTTATCGTCCACAGATCGAACCGGCTCTGAAGAGTGGATTGCGCGAGCTTTTCCTTCGCTATCAGTCCTTTCCCGACGCTGCACGCAATTTCGACAGCGAACATCAGATTGAACGCCTGCACGATCTGCAGACATCCCACTGGAGCGTTCTGACTGATGCGCGTTTTGATGCCCTTTATGCTGAAAGGGTGAAGGTTCTTTCCGATACTGAAAGCCGTATGGGGCTTGACCCGAGATGGCACATTGCGGGCCATTCGGTTGTGCTGGAACACCTGTTGACCGGTGTCGTTGCAATGGGCAGCGGGAAGTCACGCCTCTCACTTGGTCGTAGAGACCCACAGGATATGGCCGAACTCGTGACCGGACTTGTTCGCCTGGTGATGGTCGATGTCGAGATTGCGGTTTCGCTCCGTTTCAATGAATTGCGCCAGAGGCATCACCGTGCCCTGGACACGCAGCGAAAGGCAGACCATTCGGAAGTTGTAGATCTGTTTTCCGACGTGGTCCGCTCGCTTGCCGAGCGGGATCTGACGGTTAGCGTCGCAAACGATGTGCCCGACGCTTATGGAGAAATCGCATCCACGTTGAATGGTGCGATCGAAGCCATCCGGGGATCGCTTCTGGCAATGCGTCTCGGCGGAGAAAAAGCCACAGGGATTGCGACCGTATTGGCGGATGAGGCGCGTTCAGTCGCCGATACGTCGAAGGGACACGCACAGCGCCTTGGCGAAAGTGCTGCTCAACTGGATGCAGTAACAGCCTCCTTTCGCAAGAGTTCTTCCGATACGGGCGGGGCGGCAAAGGCTGCTGCCATGACGCGGGAGACCGTTGAACAGAGCGGAGAGGTTGTCGGACGTGCAATCAACGCCATGGCAGACATTGAAACATCTGCCGAAAAGATCGGTCAGATCATTGGCGTCATCGATGAAATTGCCTTCCAGACGAACCTGTTGGCGCTGAATGCTGGCATAGAGGCTGCAAGAGCCGGTGAAAGTGGCCGTGGATTTGCGGTTGTTGCCCAGGAGGTGCGTGCATTGGCGCAGCGTTCTGCGGATGCGGCACGCGAGATCAAATCATTGGTCAACTCTACAAAATCCCAGGTCGATGCCGGCGTGGAGATGGTGCACCAGACGCAGAAGGCGATCGGCGAGATCGTCCGACAGGTCTCTGAAATCAATAATACCATTGCGGGAATTTCGACCCGCTCGGATGCACAGGTTGATGTTCTGGAGAAGGTAGCGACGGAGATTTTGGCACTCGGCAGTGATGTGGCCGACAATGCAGGACGTGCCGAGCTGGCGGGCACACGCGCCGAAGACCTCCATGTCGTGATCCTGGAGCTTGGACGTACGGTCCGCGAATTCCGTCTTGAGCGCCAGACCATTTATCACGCGGACAGGGACACATCCGCGGTAGCAAGGTCCGCCCAGAATTCACCGCTCATCGAAATCGGCTTTGCCGGAGGGGAGACAGACGATGATGCAATTCTGTTTTCCAGAAAACAAGGAATGAACTGATGGCAAGCAAGAAGGCTGTTCATGAGAAATTGACGCTGTCTTCGATACTGGACCTCAACGAGGCTTCGGCCCTGCATGGAAAGCTCGTGTCGCTTCGCGGTAGCGACATCAGGATCGATGCATCTGCGGTGGAAAGGCTTGGTGTGCAGTGTGCTCAGGTCATCGTGGCTGGTGCCCGCGCATGGCACGCCGACAAAAAGACGTTCGCCGTGGAAACGGCGTCTGACGCATTCGACAAGACAATGAAACTCATCGGAATCGATCCCAACCAGCTGGTTGCTAAGGAGATCTGAGAAATGAAGAAGAAGATACTGACTGTGGATGACTCGCGAACAATCCGGAACATGCTTCTGGTGACGCTCAACAATGCCGGGTTTGAAACAGTGCAGGCAGAAGATGGCGTTGAGGGTCTCGAAGTTCTCGAGGATGTCAATCCGGATGTCATCGTGACGGACATCAACATGCCGCGCCTTGACGGCTTCGGGTTTATAGAAGGTGTGCGCCGCAACGAAAAGTACCGGGCGGTTCCGATCCTGGTGCTGACCACCGAAAGTGATGCGGACAAGAAGAACCGGGCGCGTGAGGCCGGTGCGACCGGCTGGATCGTCAAGCCGTTCGATCCTGCCAAGCTCATCGACGCCATCGAGCGCGTCACAGCCTGAAGTAATTGCCTGACCAGGATTTCACCAGATGGACATGAACGAAATTAAAGAGATCTTCTTCCAGGAGTGCGAGGAACAGCTCGCGGAACTGGAATCGGGGC
>JAEWDP010000183.1 GCA_023390055.1 Pseudomonadota bacterium
GTCCGCAAAAACCACCTTCCACCAGAATATGCCGCCGTAACATGCAGTCACGGCGACCGAAGTTGGCAGACTACCGAAGCGCGAACTTTGCAAAGCAAGAAAAGCAGCCGTTTATGGACGGACACTAATTTAGCACAGCATTGGTTCCTGGAGTAGCGTACAATTTTCCACGACACGATGCCCGCTTTCGACGGGAAGATGCGGGCAAGCAGCACGCCCGGTCTGGTTTTCCTGAACCGTTGAGATCACGTGGTTTCCTGACAGCCTGTGAGCAGCTCTCGGTCGAAGGCGTGAAGCAGAAACAAATCCCTGATCGGGGAGAGAACTCACCGTGTGCCGTCGCCACGCGGTTGGCCGCAATTAGCACGTCATCTAGATGCCAAGCCAGATACGGACAGGGTGCAGCGGGTCTGACATCAGCTTGAACGCAAGCAAGAGGCAGGCCCCGACGAGAAGCGGCTTGATGATCCGTGCGCCGTTGCGCATGGCCAGGCGTGACCCGACCTGCGCGCCAAGGATCTGTCCTGCCCCCATGATGAGGCCGACCTTCCACAGGATCGCACCGTTGACGGCAAAGACCAGGAAAGATCCGAAATTCGAACCAAAGTTCAACAGTTTTGTATGGGCTGTTGCCTTGAGCAGGCCGAAACCGGCCAGAAGCACGAAGGCGAGCATGTAGAAGGATCCGGCACCAGGGCCGAATATTCCGTCATAGACACTGATGATTGGGACGGCCGTAAGACTGAAGACGAAAGGTGTCACCCTGCGGTGACGATCGAGATCGCCAAGATTGGGTCTGAGCGCGAAAAAGAGTGCGATGGCGACCAGAAGGAAGGGGATGGTGGCTGCCAATGTACTGGCGGGAACAACCGAAGCCAGTATGGCACCGCAAATTCCGCCGACAAACGCCGTGACTGCCTGGGGGAAATACCGTTTTACGTCGATATGTCCTTTCCTTGCATAGGCGAAGGTGGCCGTGGCGACGCCGAATTGTGCCTGCAACTTGTTGGTAGCAAGCGATTCAAGCGGCGCAATACCGGCAATCAGCATGACGGGAATGGTAATCAGGCCGCCGCCACCAGCGATCGAATCGATGAAACCGGCCACGAACGCCGCAATGAAGAGAAGGGCGAGCAGATGAAATGCAAGTTCGTCCAAAGGGGAGACTCAAGGTAGGTGAAGCAATGATGGCCGTCTCCTGCCACCGAACAGCGGGACTTGCAACAGGCGCGTCGCTCGTGCGGACCCACATGCCGCCTGCAAGCATTTGACGCCCGTGTCCGGCGGCCTGTGCACCGCCTGCCTTGAACCGCCTGCCTTGAACTGCCTGCTACGAATTGAGCAAAGACTATTGGCGACAGCGCGCCGGCGCGCTAACGAGGGTTGAGTTGTCATCAATGCAGGGGCCAACATGCACAAGGTCATTTTCGATACGGATCCGGGCGTTGACGATGCCATGGCTCTGCTTTTCCTCCATCGCCATCCAGACATTGACCTTATTGGGATCACGACCGTGTTCGGCAATGCCCCGATCGATATTGCAACACGCAATGCACTTTTTCTGAAAGAGGCCTGGGCGATTGCGGCGCCCGTTGCAAAGGGGGCGGGGGTCACCATCGACCCGGCGCGTCCACAAGGACATTGGCCAACATTCATCCACGGTGAAAACGGCCTTGGCGACATCGCCATTCCCGATGAGATCGGGGCAAGACCGGATGATCGACCGGCCTTCCAATTCATCATCGATACCGTTCGCGCAGATCCCGGCGAGGTAACGCTGGTCGCGGTCGGCAGAATGACAAACCTTGCACTGGCATTGAAGGCGGATCCCGACTTTGCTGCCCTCGTCAAGCAGGTCATCGTCATGGGCGGCGCCTTTGATCAAAATGGCAATGTCAGCCCTGCTGCAGAAGCAAACATTCATGGTGATCCCGAAGCGGCAGACCTGGTTTTCACAGCGCCCTGGCGGGTCAGCGTCATTGGACTGGATGTGACGATGAAGACGGTGATGACAAGCGGCTACCTGGCGGAAATGGCAAGTGTCGGCGGCAGACCGGTAGAGCTATTGTCAGACATTTCGCAATTCTACATCGAATTCTACAAGCACCGTGTCGGTGACGGAATGGTTGTGCATGACAGTTGTGCCTGCGTCTATCTGGTCGCACCGGAATTGTTTGAGACACGCAGTGGCCCGATCAGGGTCGTTTGCGGTGGTCTTGCCGACGGACAGACAATCCAGAAGCCGGATGGGCGGGCATTTCCGCCGGGGGACTGGGACGGGCATCCAAGCCAGATCGTCTGCACCGACGTCGATGGTGACCGGGTCCTCGAGGTGATCCGTGCAGCAATAGTTGAAGAAAGGGCGGCGTGAGGAGGAGCGTCAGTCGTTACCAGCAGCGTCGCCGAGACGATCGAAGTCGGGTACGGTGATCTGGCGATTGTTTTCGACCGTGATGATGCCTGTCTTGCGAAGCTTGGTGATCTGGCGGCTGACTGTTTCAATCGTCAATCCGAGAAAATCGGCAATGTCGGCACGGGACAGGGGAAGTTCGAAGACACGGGCTCCATTCACCTCCGGCTCTTTTTGATTGGCGATCAACCAGAGAAAGCTTGCAACCTTTTCCTGGGCGGTCTTGCGACCAAGCGTCAGCATCCAGTCACGCGCGTCATCGAGTTCCTTTAGGGCCTGGTTGTGCAACAGATGTTCCAGCCCCGGCGCATCCTTGATCAGGCGTTCGATCGCGCGGCGCGGGAAGACACAGATTTCCGTATCCACGGCAGCTTCCGCGGTCATGCGGCTTTCGCCGAGGAACGGACGTCCCATGAAATCGGGCGCGAACTGCAGGCCGACGATCTGTTGACGACCGTCTGCCATCACCTTCGAGAGCTTGATGACGCCGTTCAAGATGCTGCTATAGGAGGTTATGGCCTCCCCCTGACCGATGACCTCGTTACCCGCCTCGATCCTGCGATGGGAGGCGTGACGCGACAGTTCGAGAAGCTGGGTCGGCGTCAGGGCAGAGCATATGCCATCATGCCTTGCCTCGCACGACCGACACAGGCTCGGAAGCTGTTCGTCAACACGTGGTTCCTTGATCTGCATGTTCATTGTAGTGACCCGAGTAGTGACCCGACAGAAATCATGTGGCTTCGCTGACGCAAAACGTCGTCAAATCGAGTTCTTGAGGTGGGGCCTGTCTCACGGCTTTGTGTTTGTTTCACTGTCATGACTGCTCCAGGCCCTGCAAGGTGGATCGACGGACCGTAAGTTGTTGGCGAAACTTACAGATATGAAATTGCCTTACGTCAAGGGAAAGCACTCCATTTCGGGGATGAAGTAAACTGTGACATTTGTGCGCAAGCACTGGTGAGCCCGCGAAAATGGCCATGATGGCCTCCCTCATGAACCGCATCTGGAGGCTTCGTTGCGCCGCATGTTGCGGTTATATCGCCATTGCCGCCGCGCATGGTTCAAACAGGCCGCCGCGAAAATGTCGCAGCTTTGCGATCCGTCACTTGCGAATCATCTCAGCCATTCGCTGATTGCAGCCTCGGCAAATGGCTTCTTGCGGTACCCGGCACGGGCATTTGCCCGATTGCCGTTTAAGCAACAGTTCGTGGGCAAATTTGCCGTGGGCCAAGACGGGGATTGGCATTTGGCCACGATTTCCCTATGTGGAACCCTGATTGATTATTCAGAGGATTATTGGCGTGACTGCTACATTCGACAAAGTTGCCGACATCATTGCGGAAACCAGCGAGATCGACCGCGAGACGATTACGCCGGAAAGCCATACGATTGACGACCTTGGTATCGACAGCCTTGATTTCCTCGATATCGTTTTCGCCATCGACAAGGAATTCGGTATCAAGATCCCGCTTGAGCAGTGGACGCAGGAAGTCAATGACGGCAAGGTTTCGACCGAAGAGTACTTCGCCTTGAAGAACCTCTGTGGCAAGATTGACGAACTAAGGGCCGCGAAGGGCTGAAACGCCTTTCGCCCTTTTTGGCATGCTGCTCGAATATTTTCAGATGATCGACCGGGTGGAGGGCGTCGACCTCTCCGCAAAGACCTTGCGCGCGCGTTCGGTCGTGCCTGCGAAGAGCCCCGTTTTCGAAGGTCATTTTCCGGGCATGCCGTTGGTCCCGGGCGTCCTGTTGATCGAAACGATGGCTCAGGCGTCCGGCTTTCTCGTCCTGGCGGCGACGGACTTTGCCGCCATGCCGTTCCTCATGTCGGTCGACGGCGCAAAGATGCGCGCCTTCGTCGAACCGGATGCGGTCCTCGACATTGACGTGTTTCTGGAGCATGAGGGATCGGGATATGTCGTCACGAAGGCAAAGATCACTTCGGGCGCAAAGAAGGTCTGTGATGCACAGTTGAAACTGCGCACCATGCCGTTCAGTGAAGTGCCGCTTGGTGACATCGTACGCAAGCGTGCAGTAGAAATCGGGCTCATGGACGCGCTTGCCGCAGGCGCGTGACCGCCGGGCAAAGAGGACAGAATGAGCAAGTCTGACAACGATGTCGTCATCACCGGTATCGGGATCGTCACCTGCCATGGGGTCGGCAAGCAGCCGCATATGGCGCTGCTTTCGGCACCCGAGGTGGGGTCGGTGACCGTTGATACCGAGCGATTCAAACCCTATCCGGTACACCCGATGCCGGTCATCGACTGGTCGGAGCAGATCCAAAAGCGCGGTGATCAGCGGCAGATGGAAAACTGGCAGCGTCTTGGGGTGTTTTCCGCTGGCCTGGCCCTTGATGATGCCGGGCTGAAGTCGGATCTCGAAGCGTGTGGTTCGATGGACATGATCGTTGCAGCCGGCGGTGGCGAACGTGACATCAATGTTGATTCACTCATCGTCGACGAGGCTCTCAGGCGCAATGATCGTGAGACACTCCTCAACGAAAAGCTGACGACGGAGCTTCGTCCGACCTTGTTCCTGGCGCAGCTTTCAAATCTCCTCGCAGGCAATATCTCGATCGTTCACAAGGTCACGGGATCCTCACGTACCTTCATGGGCGAGGAATCGGCCGGGATCTCTGCGGTCGAGACCGCATTCCATCGCATCAAGTCCGGCCAGTCGACACATGCGCTTGTCGGCGGTGCGTTCGTGGCGGAGCGTGCGGACATCATCCTGCTGGTCGAGGGAATTCGTGCCCATGCAACCGGTGACTGGCAGCCGCTGTGGCAGCGAGACACCGATCACGGCGGTGGCATGATGATGGGGTCTGTCGGCGCTTTCCTGGTGCTGGAAGCGCGCAGCCACGCATCTGCGCGAGGTGCGCACATCTATGCGACGGTGGATGCGATAGAAGGCGATCGCGGCGGCCGTGACAACGGCAGGCTGGAAGAGCGCCTGTCGCGACTTTCGGCACTCGCTACGGGTCATGACGAAAAAACTACGGTTGTATTTTCCGGTGCAAGTGGTCTCGTGGAGCTGTCTTCGCGTGAACGGGCCCTCCTGTTGGAAAAATTCGGCCAATCCAGTCTGCGTGGTTATGGCGGCATCACCGGACACGCGATGGAAGCCCAGTTCCCGCTTGGCCTGGCGCTTGGCGCCCTGACGCTTGACGGTGGATTAAAGGTGCCGCCGTTTGATCCGGTCAATGAAAGGACGATGGCAAGCGCTGCAAGACATGCCGTGGTGACCACCGTCGGTTACACGCGCGGCGAGGGCCTTGCAGTCTTGTCGAGCGAGACGTGAAGGAGAAGGCAATGAATAACAAACGCTTCACGGATCATCTTGGCCGACCGATCGTTGCCGTTACCGGCATGGGGGTCATGACATCGCTTGGCCAGGGCCTGCAGGATAACTGGGCGGCGTTGACGTCAGGCACGTCAGGCATTCACAAGATTGTCCGTTTCCCGACCGAGGGCCTGTCTACCCGAATCAGTGGAACTGTGGATTTCATCGATGTCGCGCACGACAACGCCGTCGAACGCTCCCATGCGTTCGCGCGTGAGACAACGCTCGAAGCATTGGCCCAGGCCGGTCTTTCCGGCGATTTCGATGGCCCGCTGTTTCTTGCCGCGCCACCGGTAGAGCCTGAATGGTCGGCCCGTTTCGCGCTTGCCGATCGTGCGCCGCCATCAAGGGTCGAGGGAGACGCTTATGATCGCTTCCTGGCCGCAATGCGAGAGCGTCCCGACCCGGCCTTCCTGGAGGCGGTGCAGTTCGGTTCCATTTCGGAACGGCTCGCCGACGACTTCGGGACGCGGGGCTTGCCCGTGACACTGTCAACGGCCTGTGCATCGGGTGCAACGGCAATCCAGCTTGGTGTCGAGGCCATCCGGCAAGGTCGTAGCGGTCGCTCACTCGTCGTTGCGACTGACGGTTCCGTCAGCGCCGAGGCATTGATCCGTTTTTCGCTTCTTTCCGCATTGTCGACACAAAACGATCCGCCGGAACGCGCCTCCAAGCCTTTCAGCAAGGATCGCGACGGTTTCGTTATTGCCGAAGGTGCCGCAACGCTTGTTCTGGAATCGCTGGAAACGGCTGTCGCCCGCGGTGCGAAGGTTCTCGGCATCATCAAAGGCTGCGGCGAAAAGGCCGATCATTTTCATCGGACACGCTCGTCACCGGACGGCGGTCCGGCAATCGCGACCATCCGGGCAGCGCTCAGTGACGCCGGGATGGACGAGGCGGGCATCGGTTATGTCAATGCCCATGGGACCTCGACGCCGGAAAACGACAAGATGGAATATGGCTCCATGCTGGCCGTCTTTGGTGAGCGGCTGAAAGATATTCCCGTGTCGTCCAACAAGTCGATGATCGGTCATACGTTGACCGCGGCAGGGGCCGTGGAGGCCGTGTTTTCGATCCAGACGATGTTGAGCGGTACGTTGCCGCCGACCATCAATTACGTCAATCCTGATCCCGCAATCGAGCTGGATGTGGTGCCAAATGTCAAACGTGACCACCAGGTAGAGGCCGTGCTTTCCAACTCATTCGGTTTTGGTGGCCAAAATGCCAGCCTTGTCATGACGATGGAACCGGCTTAGACACCGTCGCCAATCGATATTCGACCGCTTTGACGCCGACCGGCGAAGGATTTTCCATTATGCGTGCCCTGCAACTGATTGATGACCGCAAGCTTGAAGCCGTCGACATTCCCGAACCCGACGCGCCCGGCCCGGGAGAAGTGACGCTGCGGGTGAAGGCCGTCGCTCTCAACCATATTGACGTGTGGGGCTGGCGAGGGATGGCGTTTGCCAAGCGCAAGATGCCACTGACGATCGGCGCGGAAGCCTCCGGTGTCGTCGAGGCGATCGGACCGGGTGTATCGAATGTGCTGCCGGGCCAGCTGGTGTCGATCTACGGCGCACGAACTTGCGGGCTTTGCAAGCCGTGCCGGGAAAAGCGTGACAATCTGTGCGAGAACGTCTCCGGTGTCCACGGTTTCCATCTGGATGGCTTTGCGCAGGAAAAGAGCAATCTTCCGGCGCGCCTATTAGTACCGGCACCGCCTGGTGTCGGCGCCGTCGGTGCCGCGCTTGCGCCTGTCACTTTCGGCACGGTGGAGCATATGCTCTTCGACAATGCCCGCCTTGAGGCCGGTGAGACCATCCTTGTCCATGCCGGCGGATCGGGGATTGGCTCAGCTGCCATTCAGCTTGCCAAGAAGACGGGCTGCACCGTCATCACGACGGTTGGTTCGGACGACAAGATCGAACGTGCGAAGGCGCTTGGCGCCGATCACGTGATCAATTACCGCAAGGACCGGTTCGAAGGGGTCGTTCGCAAGCTGACCCGAAAGAAGGGTGTCGATGTTGTGTTCGAGCATGTCGGCGCCGATACGTGGGCTGGATCGATGCTGTGCCTGAGACGGGGCGGAAGACTTGTAACCTGCGGGTCGACGTCTGGTGTCTCGACGTCCATGAACCTGATGATGCTCTTTCAGCAGCAATTGAAGCTTTTGGGTTCGTTCGGGTGCCGCATGGAAAACATGGCCGATGCCATGCAGAAGATGGCACGCGGAGTGGTCCATCCGGTTATCGACACGGAAGTCGGATTTGACGATATCGACCGGGCCCTGGAACGGATGGAAACGCGGCAGGTGTTCGGGAAGATCATCCTGCGCATGGAATGACGCCATTGAAGATGCTGCTGACGAGGTTCGTGATAGGGTTGCGGCGCTTCCAGCAGTGGCTGGTCGCGCAACTGGCCTTCGGTGTCCTCAATGCCCTCAAGATCCTGCCTGCAGATCCGGCCTTGAACTTTGCCGATCGCGCTGCACGCTGGATCGGTCCAAAGCTTGCACGCCACCGGCTGATGCTGACCAATCTGCGCAACGCCTTTCCCGAAAAGAGCGACGCGGAGCTCAACGAGATCGCATTGGCAAGCTGGGGTCATATGGGGCGTCTTGCCGGCGAATATGTCTTTCTCGACCAGCTCTTCGACTTCGACCCGGACAATGTCGGTCCCGGACGGATCGAGGTTTCCGGAATACCGCTCTTTCTTGAACTTCGTGACAATCCACGACCTTTTGTCGTCTTTACTGCCCACACGGGTAATTTTGAACTCCTGCCGGTTGCCGCCAACAGCTTCGGGCTTGAAGTCATGGTGCTCTTTCGCCCTCCGAACAATCCCTATATTGCCGAGAAGGTCTTCTCGTTTCGCAGTGCAAGGATGGGGCAACTCGTCCCTTCCCATGCCGGATCTTCGTTTGCGCTCGCACGAAGGCTTGAGGCAGGAGGAGGGGTTGGCGTCCTCGTGGACCAGAAATTCTGGCGAGGCTTGACCACGACTTTCTTCGGGCGCCCCGTGCGCACTAATCCCTTGCTCGCAAAGCTCGTGCGGCAGTTTGATGCGGAAGTCTATCCGGCGCGCTGCATCCGGTTGCCGGGAAACCGCTATCGTCTCGAGATCGAGCCGCGGGTCGATGTTCCGCGCGATCGTGATGGCAATCTCGACGTGCAGGCGACCGCGCAGATGCTGAACGACAAGGTCGAAAGCTGGATAAGGGAATATCCCGAGCAATGGCTGTGGTATCATGATCGCTGGGCCATCAAGTCGTCACTCAAGGATTGACCTATTTCCGGTTGCTGCGACAATGACGTCCAAGTTTGGGGCCAACAACATAACCGAACCCACGCGATCTTCGGAGCGGGTTCGCAAGATGCTGGTGAACGGTGCCCCGTGTACCGCCGGGGAGGTGCATAGTGGAAGCTCTTATTGATCTGTTCTGGTCGAAATACCGAAGCCTGAAATCTGCCATCGATCGAGATGACCTTGCTCAGATGCGCACGCTCGATCAGGAGATCGATCCGCTTCTCGAGGCGATCTTCCATCATCGGGTCGCCGATCCGGCAGGGATTCAGGCGCAATTTCACTTTGCACTGGAGTTGCTGAAGGAGGAAGCTGACGACCGCGGTTGCGTCCATCGCAACGGACATCTTCTGCAGATGCTGGTGGAGCGTTACCTGAAACCACAGATCACGCGGGCAACAGCAGCTAATGCCGGTGGGGACGCGCATGGTGTTGTCGAAGGCGAGGATGGTGATTCGATCCTCGATCCGGATGTTTTCGACCGTATCCCCGAGCGTGTCGTTGTTGTCTCACCGAACTACCGTATTTTCTATTCCAATCAGACAAACGCTGCCCGATCCGGACTTGCGCGCGAAAGCCTCGTCGGACGCCATTTTGCAGACCTGATCGGGATCCATCATTTCCAGCGGGACATGCGACTGCCCCTTGATCGCTGCCTTGCCGGTGAAAGTGCTTCTGTGACCTATGCGCAGCAACGCGATGAGCAGACGGTTGTCATTTCCTGCAGAATGTCACCCTGCTACTCCAATCCCGACAGCCTGGCGGGTGCATTGGTGATCATGCAGGAGATGGCCGACAGGCGGCGTTCACGGCCTAGTCACAACCGCCATCCAGCGTTTGAGGCGGCATCCCTGCCGCGGGAAAATTCCTGAGGATGTGGGTGCGCTCAAACGCGATGTGGCGGCGCAGTCCTGCGAAGAAGCCGCGCAGCATGTAGCCTGCAGCCTCGATATTCACAGGTTGACGATTGGCCAGCCTGAGCAATGTCTCGGTCAGTTCTTCGCCATAGCCCTGGTCTTCGAGATGTTCGCATCTCAATCGGTCCAGCATCTCCTTTTGGGCAATTGACCTGGAGCGCCTTTCAACGCGGGGAAACAGGACCGTTTCCTCAAAGTGGTGCAGCCTGTGGATCATTGGCAGCAGGGCCGTTGCCATGTGGCGGCACTTCATTGTGTCGACGTGGTCCGGTAGCGAATCGGCGATTTCCTCCAGGTCGTTGCAAAGCGACAGCTGTGCGTCCTGGGCATCGCCGAGCCATAGCAGCATCTCATTGTCGGCTGCACAGATTTCATGCGTAAAGGCAAGAGTTGCCGCATTATCATCTTGTCCGTCCACGGCTGATCCTCCCCTGTCCGATACGTTTTGTCTCAACTCCCCGGAGTAGTTGATTCTAGGCTCTGCTCGTCTGACGTCGCCTTGATCTAAATCAAGGCTGGCGCCGGCTTGAAATGCCATGGACTGGCATGATCGCGCCAATGACCCGAAGGAACGCAACCATCGGGCAGGGCCCGTATTGCAATCACGCCGTTGGGGGATGTCCAACAATGAACTACACTTTTGAAACGATGGCGTTGGCGATCTGTACCTTCCTGGCCTTGCTGGGGGTCGCCTTCGCCCACGACAGTCTTTTTGCAGCCCATATGTGGGTGCTCTTCTTCGTCCTCCTGGTCAGCACGGTCATCATGGTGCGCCGTGTCAACTTTGCTCCGCTGACCACACAGCAGAAGGCAGCAAGGGAGACGGAGTATTTCGACGAAGTCATCAAATATGGTGTTGTGGCTACCGTATTTTGGGGTGTCGTCGGGTTTCTCGTGGGTGTGGTCGTTGCTGCGCAGCTTGCCTTTCCATCCCTCAATATGGAACCGTGGTTCACGTTTGGCCGTGTTCGGCCGTTGCATACATCCGCAGTCATTTTCGCTTTTTGCGGCAATGCGCTGATCGCGACATCCTTCTACGTTGTGCAGCGGACCTGTCGGGCGCGCCTGTTTGGCGGCAATCTTGGCTGGTTCGTCTTCTGGGGCTACAACCTCTTCGTCATCATGGCGGCAAGTGGCTATCTGCTCGGCATAACCCAGTCACGTGAATATGCAGAGCCGGAATGGTATGTCGACATCTGGCTGACAATCGTGTGGATTGCGTATCTCGTTGTCTTCATGGGCACCGTTTTGCGCCGCAAGGAACCCCACATCTATGTGGCGAACTGGTTCTACCTTTCGTTCATCATCACCATCGCGATGCTGCACGTCATCAACAACCTGGCGATCCCGGTCTCGTTTCTTGGCACAAAGAGCTATTCGGCATTTTCCGGCGTACAGGATGCCGTGACGCAATGGTGGTACGGTCACAATGCGGTGGCCTTCTTCCTGACCATTCCCTTCCTGGCGATGATGTATTACTTCGTGCCGAAACAGGCCAACCGTCCGATCTACAGCTACCGGCTGTCGATCGTGCATTTCTGGTCGATCATCTTCCTTTACATCTGGGCTGGACCCCATCATCTGCACTACACGGCTCTGCCGGACTGGGCGCAGACACTCGGGATGGTCTTTTCGATCATGCTGTGGATGCCGTCATGGGGCGGGATGATCAACGGGCTGATGACGCTGTCAGGGGCATGGGACAAGATCCGGACAGATCCGATCATTCGTCTGATGGTGGTGGCAATCGCGTTTTACGGCATGGCGACATTCGAAGGGCCGTTGATGTCGGTTAAGGCGGTCAATTCGCTGTCTCACTATACCGACTGGACGATCGGCCACGTACATGCCGGCGCGCTCGGATGGAACGGAATGATCACGTTCGCCGCCGTCTATTTCCTGGCGCCACGTCTGTGGAACCGCGAGCGGCTCTATTCCATCCGCATGGTCAACTGGCACTTCTGGCTGGCAACGCTTGGTATCGTCCTTTACGCGTCCGCCATGTGGGTCGCCGGTATCCAGCAGGGCCTCATGTGGCGCGAGTACGATGATCAGGGCTTCCTGGTCTACTCCTTCGCAGAAACGGTTCTCGCGATGTTCCCGTACTACGTCATCCGTACCACGGGCGGCCTCTTCTATCTCACGGGCGGATTGATCATGGCCTACAACGTCTACATGACGGCCAAGGGCAAAATTCGCGAAGAGGATCCGCTTTCCCGCGTCGCGCCGGCACTCCAGCCAGCTGAATAGGACCAGGTGAAATCATGTCTATACTGAACAAGCACTCCATCCTGGAAAAGAATGCGACGTTATTGCTGGTGTCTTCGCTGTTTGTCGTGACAATCGGTGGCGCCGTCGAAATCGCACCACTTTTCTGGCTCGACAACACAATCGAGAAGGTCGAGGGGATGCGACCCTATTCACCTTTGGAACTGGCCGGGCGTGACATCTACATCCGGGAAGGTTGTTATGCCTGCCACAGCCAGATGATCCGGCCGTTCCGCGACGAGGTCGAACGCTATGGTCATTACAGCCTTGCGGCGGAATCGATGTATGATCATTCGTTCCAGTGGGGCTCGAAGCGGACCGGTCCGGATCTTGCCCGGGTAGGAGACCGCTACTCGAACGAATGGCACGTCCAGCATCTGATCGATCCCCGATCCGTTGTCCCCGAATCGGTGATGCCGAAATACGCGTTCCTTGCCACAACGCCGCTTGCGGTGAGTGATGTGGCGATGAACCTCAAGGCCAACCGGGCGGTCGGCGTACCCTATAGTGACGAGATGATCGAAAATGCGACTGCCGATCTGGTCGCCCAGGCCGATCCAAACGCCGACACGTCCGGTGTTGAGGCCCGCTATCCGAAAGCCAAGATTGGCGACTTTGACGGCAATCCGGCAGTGTTGACGGAGATGGATGCGCTCGTCGCCTATCTGCAGATGCTTGGTACACTGGTTGATTTTTCGACCTATGACGATGCGTCTGGCTACCGTTGAGGAGAACGTGATGGAAACCTATACGGCGCTGCGCCAGTTTGCCGACAGCTGGGTTCTGCTTGCCATGACCCTGTTCTTCATCGGCGCCATTGTTTTCGTGTTTCGTCCAAGTGCCAAGCACCTGTCCGATGAAGCTGCCCAGATTCCGCTGAGAGAAGATTGATCCATGGCCGAAAAACATATTGACGAAATCAGTGGTGTCGAAACCACCGGTCACGAGTGGGACGGCATTCGCGAGCTGAACAATCCCATGCCGAAATGGTGGCTGTGGGCGTATTACGGGAGTATCGTGTGGGGTGTCATCTACATGATCCTCTATCCTGCCTGGCCGCTGGTGAACGAAGCCACGAAAGGGGTTTTAGGCTATTCCAGTCGTGGCGAGCTCGCCAGCGAGATGGAACAGGCCAAGCGCGCCCAGGGTGACATCATGGAGCAGATCAGGCTGCAATCGCTCGAAGACATCATGGCAGACCCGCAACTGGTGCAGTTTGCAACTGCCGGGGGCGCGTCCGCCTTCCGTGTCAACTGTGTCCAGTGCCACGGGACCGGCGCGGTCGGGGGGCAGGGCTATCCAAACCTCAACGACGACGAATGGCTGTGGGGCGGTGATGTCGATGCGATCCACGACACGATTGTTCACGGCGTTCGCGATTCCGTTGATCCAGACACCCGTTACTCCGAAATGCCCGGATTTGCAGATATGCTGGAACCGGAGGAAATCCGTCAGGTTGCAGCCTATGTCGTCAGTCTGAGCGGGACACCGCGTGATGCATCGATGGTGGAACCGGGCGCGGCGCTCTATGCCGACAATTGCGCATCCTGTCATGGTGACGATGCCGAGGGAAACAGGGACTTCGGAGCGCCCAACCTTGCCGACGCCATATGGCTCAAGGTTCAAGGGGAGGCAGAAATCGTGGCGCAGATCCAGGCGCCCAAGCATGGTGTGATGCCTGCCTGGGGGACGCGTCTAAATAGCGAAACGATCAAGCAGCTTGCCGTCTACGTCCATTCACTGGGCGGTGGCGAATAAGACTGCAGGAGACTGCCCGGGAATGTTCGGGCAGTCCACTGCTTAAATGTTGGCAGGGCTGCCCGTTTAGCGGCTGCCGTGCCTTGTGAATTGAATGGGCTTGCGTGTCCCCGCGCTGATCAGCCGGCGGTGGCGAAAGATTGACCAACGTTCCGCGCGATGAGCGTTTGAACAAGATCTCCGGTCAATTGCTCATAGTCATTGATGACGTGGTCCGGGTCGAGCGTGCTCACAGCCACGTCGCTATAGCCGAAGGTGACACCGATCGAGGCGATCTTCGCATTCCGGGCCGCCAGGATATCGTTGATGCTGTCACCGATCATCACTGTCGTCGAAGGGTCGCCACCCGCCTTCTCGATTGTGCCAAGGATATGACGGGCATCGGGCTTGCGCACCGCAAAGGTATCTCCACCGGTTACTGCAACGAACCGATGAGACAGTCCCAGTCTTTCAAGAAGCGGGATTGCCAGCCCTTCCTGCTTGTTTGTGCATACAGCAAGTCTCATGCCAGCGTTTTCCAACCTGTCCAGAGCGTCGCCGAGACCCGGATACGGGCTGCTTTTACCCGGCATTTCGTCTCTGTAATGGTCCAGGAAACGTTCAAGCAGCGGATCGACCCCGGCATCGTCCAGTTCTTGTCCACGCAATTCGAATGCCCTGCGGATCATCACGCGTGCGCCCTGTCCGACAAGATGGTTCAGATCGGCATAGGTGACGGGTGCAAGTCTTGCGGCGGCAATCGTATGGTTGAGGCTTGAAACGAGATCGGGTGCCGTATCGATGAGGGTGCCGTCAAGATCGAAGATCACCAGGGGAGCAGACATGAAATACCTCTCGAATGCATTGCCATCAAAGTTTCAGCCCCCGATTAGGCCACCAGCTGGGCAAAAGCAAACTGCAAGGCAGGCAAGGTCTTTCCCTCGCTGAACTAGCCGTGTAAACAGCAGTTTCGAAACAGCGGGGAGCTTCTGGCGCATGGACGCGCGGGAAATGAAGATTAAGGCTGCGCAAGCAGCACTGGCACATGTTGAAGATGGCATGCGGCTTGGCATTGGTACGGGATCAACCGCTGACGAGTTTGTGCGGTTGCTGGCCGAGAAGGTGGCAGACGGCCTGAAGGTCGAAGGTGTGCCGACATCGGAGCGGACGGCACGGCTTTGCGTGGAGCTTGGTGTGCCGCTGAAGTCTCTTGAGGAAATGCCGGAACTTGATCTGACGATCGACGGCGCCGACGAGGTGGACAGTGACCTCCGGCTGATCAAGGGTGGCGGCGGTGCCCTGTTGCGCGAAAAGATCGTTGCAACAGCTTCGACGCGGATGATCGTGATTGCCGACGAGACAAAACTGGTGTCGACGCTCGGGGCATTTCCACTGCCCATCGAAGTCAATCCGTTTGGCCTTGCCGCAACACGCATTGCCGTCGAAAAACTGGCCTCGCGATATGGTCTGTCCGGTGAAATCGATCTTCGCCGCTCAGGCAAGGATGTCTATTTTACAGATGGCTGCCACCACATTCTCGACGCATCTTTTGGCCGTATTCCTGATGCAGAGGCTCTGGCAGTTCAATTGAATTCCATCCCGGGCGTCGTCGAACACGGATTGTTTATCAATCTAGCGTCGTTTGCGATCATCGCCAGTGAGGCGGGAGCACGCACGCTCAATAAAAACTGAAAGACAGGAGCATTATATCCATGACCAGTTTCGCGGTTCTCGGGCGCGCTGCCGCTCTTGCCGTCATCGTCACGGGCAGCCTGGCAATGCCGCTGCGGGCGCAGGAAATTTCCGAAGAGCATCTTGATGCCGCACGCGACGCGATCGCCGCGATCAATGCGACGGACCGGTATGACAATATTCTTCCAGGTCTAGCCGAGCGACTGAAGGCACAGTTCATCCAGGCATCACCGAATTTCCAGGAACAGATTTCGACCGTTGTGGACGAGCAGGCGCTTGCTCTTGCTCCCCGCCGTGCGGATCTGGAGCGGGAAGCCGCAACAATCTACTCCAAGGCATTCACGCAGGATGAACTGAAGGCCATTTCCGCATTCTATGCCACCGAAGCCGGCAAGAAACTTCTGTCAAACGGACCGCTGGTGACGCGGGAACTGGCCAAGGCTACCGAAATCTGGGCAAATGGCATTTCGCGGGATCTCGCCAATCAGAGCGCAGAAAAGCTCAGGGGCATTATCGATGCCGATGCAGCTCAACCCCCGGCTGTCGACGCGGCAGGCCAACCGGTGGATGTAGCGCCCCAGCAATAGGCCGATACGGCCGTTGCATGGCGTCTTTCGGGGCAAGCGGTAACCTTAGGGAGCCTGTCGGCAACGTGCAGGTCCCCTGTCCGGGGGGGCGGCGTCGGGTCTTGCATTTGCATGTCGGTCACATCGCTTCCAGATGAAGGTGCGGCGATCCGGTCAAGATGCCGGGCTTTGCCGCCTTTTTCTTTTCGCGTCCAAGGCCTTATATGGATGCGATATCTCACGCCGCAAAGGAACTCGCCATGACCGCATTCGACTACGACCTCTTTGTCATCGGCGGCGGCTCCGGCGGTGTGCGCGCAGGCAGGCTCGCAGCAGCGCTCAACAAGCGCGTGGCCATTGCGGAAGAATATCGCTTCGGCGGAACATGCGTCATACGCGGCTGTGTGCCCAAGAAGCTTTTCGTCTATGCGTCGCAGTTTCGCGAGCATTTCGAAGACGCTGAAGGTTTCGGGTGGTCGCGCAGTGACGCCAGCTTCGACTGGGCAAGACTGATTGCCGCCAAAGACAAGGAAATTGCTCGCCTGGAAGGCCTTTATCGCCTTGGGCTTGAAAAGGCAGGCGCCACAATATTCAACACGCGTGCCGAACTTGTCGATGCCCATACCGTTCGTCTGGTGGGCGAGGAGCGAACGGTGACGGCCGAGAAGATCATTGTCGCAACCGGTGGCGCGCCCAATCCACATGTAGCCCTGCCGGGCCACGAATTGTGCATCTCTTCCAACGAGGCGTTCGATCTTGAGGTGCTGCCCCGTTCGATACTGATTGCCGGTGGCGGCTACATCGCCGTCGAGTTTGCGAACATCTTCCACGGGCTTGGTGTCGACACGACATTGATTTATCGAGGCCAGGAGATCCTCTCGCGCTTTGATGAAGACATGCGTCGTGGACTGCACAAGGCGATGGAGGAAAAGGGCATCCGCATTATCTGCGGCGATGTGATTTCCGAAGTTGCAAAGGCAAGCGAGGGTAAACTGCTTGCGAAAACCCTGCATGGAGAGACACTTGCAGTCGACAAGGTCATGCTTGCGCTTGGGCGTGATCCCAACACGCAGCGGCTTGGTCTTGAAGCGGCGGGTGTCGAAGTGAACGAACGCGGTGCCATCATCGTGGATGATTTTTCGCGCACCAGCGTTCCTCACATCTTTGCGCTTGGCGATGTCACCGATCGGGTACAACTGACACCCGTCGCCATTCATGAGGCGATGTGCTTCATCCAGACGGAATATCATGGAAACCCGACCAGACCGGATCACGAACTGATTGCGACAGCCGTGTTCTCGCAACCGGAAATCGGCACAGTCGGTCTGTCGCAGGAGGCTGCCTGCAAGAAATATCCCGAAGTCGAGGTCTATCACGCGCAATTCAGACCGATGAAGGCGACCTTGTCGGGCCGGACGGAAAAGATGATCATGAAGCTGATCGTCGATGCTTCAAGCCGCAAGGTTGTCGGAGCCCACATCCTTGGACATGACGCTGGCGAAATGGTCCAGATCCTTGCCATTGCGCTCAAGGCTGGATGCACCAAGGACGATTTCGATCGTACGATGGCAGTGCACCCAACGGCTGCAGAAGAACTGGTCACGATGTATGATCCGACTTATCGTGTGCGTAACGGGACGCGGGTCTGAAGCCTCAATCGTTAAGGCGTCCATGGCCTGATTAATCCTAGGCAAGTGGTGGCGGAACGGCTATAAGCCCGCCACGAAATGGAAAATGGAGCCCGGCGGACGCGCCGTGGCCAGACAGGTGATGAAGATGGCGCAGAACTGGACCCCGAATTCTTGGCGGCAAAAGCCGATCCAGCAGGTTCCGGATTATCCGGACGGGGAAGCCCTCAAGTTGACGGAGGCCCAGCTTGCCACGTTTCCGCCGCTGGTTTTCGCAGGTGAGGCCCGTCGCTTGAAAAAACACCTTGCCGAGGTTGCCCTCGGTAACGGTTTTCTGCTGCAGGGCGGCGATTGTGCAGAAAGCTTCATGGAACATGGAGCCGACACGATTCGTGACTTCTTCCGTGCCTTCCTGCAGATGGCCGTCGTCCTCACCTTCGGTGCGCAACAGCCTGTGGTCAAGGTTGGCCGGATTGCCGGACAGTTTGCCAAGCCCCGGTCTTCGAATATCGAAAAGAACGGTGATGTCAGCCTGCCATCCTATCGCGGTGACATCATCAACGGCATCGAATTCAACGAAGCCGCCCGTATTCCCAACCCGGAACGGCAGATGATGGCCTATCGCCAGTCGGCTGCGACACTGAACCTGTTGCGCGCATTCGCGATGGGTGGCTTTGCCAACCTGGAAAACGTGCACCAGTGGATGCTCGGCTTCGTGAAGGACAGTCCGCAAGGCGAACGCTATCGCCAGCTTGCTGACCGTATCAGCGAGACCATGGATTTCATGAAGGCAATTGGCATCAACGCAGATAGCAATTCAAGCCTGCGCGAGACGGATTTCTTCACCAGCCATGAGGCGCTGCTTCTGGGATACGAGGAAGCCCTGACCCGCGTCGATTCTACCTCGGGAGACTGGTATGCAACGTCTGGACACATGATCTGGATCGGTGACCGGACCCGGCAGGTTGACCATGCGCATGTGGAATACTGCCGCGGGATCAAGAATCCACTGGGCTTGAAATGCGGACCGTCTCTCAAGGCCGATAACCTGATCGAGTTGATCGACGTCCTCAACCCGACCAATGAACCCGGTCGATTGACACTGATCTGCCGTTTCGGGCACGACAAGGTTGCCGACCATCTGCCAGCCCTGATCCGGGCTGTGGAACGGGAAGGACGCAAGGTTGTCTGGTCCTGCGACCCGATGCACGGCAATACGATTACCGTGAACAACTACAAGACCCGGCCCTTCGAGCGGGTTCTGTCCGAGGTTGAAAGCTTCTTCCAGATCCACAGGGCAGAAGGCACCCATCCGGGTGGCATCCATGTCGAGATGACCGGTAAGGACGTGACCGAGTGCACGGGGGGCGCCAGAGCCGTCAGCGCCAGCAATCTGCAGGACCGTTACCACACCCATTGTGATCCGCGACTGAATGCGGATCAGGCGCTTGAGCTTGCTTTCCTGCTCGCCGAGAGAATGAAGACGGGTCGCGACGAAAAGCGACTGGTCGTCAATGGTTGACCCGGCGATATCCGTATAGATCCTGGAACGGGCTTCAAGGATTGCTACAGGGCGGCCCAGTGCCGCCCTGTTCTTTTTAAAGTGACCGCGGCCGCGCGCTATTTTGCGCTTTCATCCGCGGCTGCTGATGCTGCGGGCTTTTCGGCAAGTCCGGTAATTTGAGCAATGAAGTCAGCAATGGCGATTGTATCGTTCAGATCGAAGACAGGCAGATCGCTGTCCTCGACATCATGATCGGCCGCGATTGCAACGATATTGGGATCTGACGGTGCAAGTGGCTCCTTGCGCAGGGACGCTTCGCGCCGAGCTTCGATCTTCGGCACGGGCTCACGTTTGTAACCTTCGATGAGGACGAGATCACAAGGAGCAAGCCTTGCCAGGATATCCTTGAAGGCTGGTTCCGGTGCACCGCGCAGTTCGTGCATGATCGCATAGCGCGTGCCTGATACAAGGGCCACTTCGGCTGCACCTGCCTGCCGATGCCGGTAGCTGTCTGCACCAACCTTGTCGATGTCGAAATCGTGGTGAGCATGCTTGATTGTGGAGATCCGGTATCCCCGGCGGGTGAATTCTTCGAGCAACCGGACAGCCAGGCCGGTCTTGCCGGAGTTTTTCCATCCGGCAATGCCAAACACACGGGCTTCGTTCAAGGGCGGATCTCCAGAAATCTGCGTGCCTCCTCCAGGTCGGAGGGCGTGTTGATGTTCATGAACGGGTCAAATGGTCCGATCGTGGTCTCTTCGATAGGCCACTCCACGCACACCACCTGGTGAGACGTCAGAAAATCGCCAAGCTGGCGGTGGTCCGGATCGGCGAGCCATGCCTCGATATTGTCGGCCAGAAAGACGGGCCACAGTGCAAACACTGGATGTGACTGTCCGCCCGAGGCTGCAACGGCGATCTTTCCGTCGGTTGCCCCGGCCACGAGACGTGGTGCGAGGTCTTCTGGCAGGAAAGGCGCATCGCTTGGCACCGTCAAAAGATGGGTCGCGAGGTTTCTTTTGGAGATATCACGCAAACCAGCCAATATGCCCGCAAGCGGTCCACGTTGTCCGGGCAGCGTGTCGGCAACGATCCGGATATCGGACGGCGAGGGTATGACCGGCGTCGCATTGAGGGCAACTTCGCTCACCTGAGGACCCAGTCGCCGCAGGATGTGTGTGAGAAGGGTTCCATTCCCGAACGGCAGCCAGGCTTTCGCCGCTCCCATTCGCAGGGATTTCCCACCGGCTAAAACCAATGCAGGCGGTTTTACCTCAGTCATCCGTCGCTCCTGATCCCAATGCTCCCTCCCGCCTGTCGATCCATCGCACATATTCAGTGGCCGCGATGGCGATTGCAACTGTCACGGCCATGACTGACAACAGCGGCGTGGTTCCGGTTTCAGGAGAAAGGACCGCTCCGGCGACGACGGCCAGCGCAGCACCCCCGCCCAGCGTGATCGCGCCGCCAAGGCCGGATGCCGAACCCGCAAGGTGCGGACGCACGCTGACCATTCCGGCGTTTGCGCTCGGGAGTGTGAGGCCGTTGCCGACACCGATCAAGGAGAGCGGTCCGAAAAATGCCAGTGGGTGAAAGATGTCCATTGCATCGAACACCAGTGCGGCACCAATTCCAAAGACGTTGACGATATTGCCGGACAGCATCATCGGGCCGATCCCGAAACGGCGGGCATAGCGGCCTGAAAGGAAGTTTCCAAGCATGTAGCCGGCCGCCATGGTGAAGAAGTAGAGGCCAAGAACGAAGGGCGTCAGGCCGAAAATGACACTGCCAACGAAGGGGCCGCCGCCCAGGAAGCTGAAAAAGACACCGGATGAGAAGGTTGCGGTCATCGTATAGCCCCAGAAACGACGTGATCGCAAAAGTTGCGGCCAACTTTGAAACTGTTGCGAGAAACTGACCGCCTTGGCGCGATTTGTCTCGCCAAGATCACGCCATACGAGGGCGAGGACGGCAGCGCCGGAAATGAAAAGAGCAACAAAAGATGCCTGCCATCCGAACATTCCATCGAGGACACCGCCAAGTGTCGGTGCAATCATCGGAACAAGCGACATGCCCATCGTGACATAGCCGATCATCGACGCGGCCTCATCCATCGGCACCATGTCGCGCACGATTGCCCGTGACAGAACGACGCCGGCGACGGCTCCTGTCTGGAGCATCCGGCCGAGCATGAAGATCGCGATTGTCGGTGCCAGCGCACAGATGACGGTTCCGAGCAAAAGCATTGCGATACCGACCATCATGACCGGACGGCGGCCAAAAAGGTCCGAGAGCGGACCGATTGCAATCTGGACGATGGCCGTTCCTGCAAGATATCCGGAAACTGCAAACTGCATGACGGCGTAGCTGGTGCCGAAATACTCTGCCATCGACGAAAGAGACGGCAGGAAGATATTCATCGACATTGCCGCCAGTCCGGCACTGAGGACCAGTGTTGCAATATGTGGCGGCGTTGCCCGGTCGAGGAAGCGGGCCTGCTTCAATGGCGGAAGGGCTTTGGCAGTCATGCCTGCCTCGTCGCCGACATGACCTTTCCGGCAGCCTGCAAACGCCGCCTGCGGACGCTTTCGCGGTAGAAGCTGTAGAGGCCGGACCCGATGATCACGGCGGCGCCAATGAAGACGTAGCGATCAGGACGTTCGGCAAAAAACACCATGCCGATGACCAGAGCCCACAGAAGGCCCGTATACCGGAAAGGTGCGACAAACGATATTTCCCCGGCTCTCATCGACATGATGATGGCCTGGTATCCGAAGAAGGTCAGCACGGCCGCGACCACCAGTGGCGAGAAAGTGGTGAGATCCATCGGTTTCCAACCGCCCATCGGGACGATGAGAAGGATACCCATCAGCGTATTGGCCGCCGACGTATAGAAGGTGACCGTGAGCGAGGGAACATCGGAAACAATGCGTCGGGTCGCAAGATCGCGCCCGGAGGTAAAGAAGACGGCCGCCAGCAGCAGAAGAGAGGCGGACTGGAAGCCGTCCGCAGCTGGTCGCAGGATGATCAGGACACCGGAAAAACCAATGCCGATCGCTGTCCAGCGCCGCCACCCAACCGGTTCGCCTAGAAAGAGTGCCGCGCCAAGCGTGACCGCAAGTGGAAGCGACTGCATGATTGCCGACACGTTCGCAAAATCGATACGCCCAAGCGCGCTGATGAATGTCAGCGTGGCGCCAATCTCGAAGAATGTTCGCAACAGGATCTGGGGCTGCAAAAACACCCTGATGGGCCGCATTGCTCCGAAATGCCGGGCGATGAAATACACCAGGACCGTTGTCATGAGGCCGCGCACCGCCATGATCTGGGCGACACTCAGAGACGATGTCACGGACTTCACCATGGCATCATTGCAGGTGAAGGATGCCATGGCGAGCGCCATGTAGAGCGCACCTTTGGAATTTTCGGAGGATGCCATAACGATTCCCTGAACACCACGAGCCTCTTCTATCGCAAGCGCTCATGGGCGGCCAGATGGATTCGCGTTCAGGCATAACGCAAACCATCGCGCATGCATGTCCGGTGCGACCGCCAACCGGGCTCTTTGGCAGTTAACCTTTGTTCAATGGATGTGCGGGATTGTGGCGGTGTTCCGGCATGATGTGGGATTCTTGATACGGTCGCTCCGCGAATGGCAATGCGGGCCGGCAGGTCCATCA
Source organism: Pseudomonadota bacterium (assembly GCA_023390055.1). Taxonomy (GTDB): domain Bacteria; phylum Pseudomonadota; class Alphaproteobacteria; order Rhizobiales; family Rhizobiaceae; genus Neorhizobium. The sequence continues at coordinate 23,051 of JAEWDP010000183.1, forward strand.
TAAGGGAGCCCGTATAGTGTCCTTCATCGATCGCCTTCTACAAAGCCGCAGGATTGTCACCAAGGTCCTGCTCTTTGTCGTGCCTCTCGTCTTCTTGATCGCTGGAGTAGGGCTTGCCGGTTACTATACCTCGAACATGCTCAACGGCCATATGACCGTGACGCGCGCGACGATCGAGAACATATCGGACTTTGATCATCTCCAGGCCATGCTTCAGGATTTCAGCGAACAGCCGGATGAAGACACGCTTGCCGCCTTCAAAGAGGCCATCGATCGGCAGGCAAGGGGGATCCATGTCCTGGACGGCCTGCTGGACGGCGAAGGCGATCACCAGCGTATCGCGGTGGTGAGGGAGCTTGCCCCGGCGATGCTTGCCCATGCTGAGCGCCTTTGGGGGATCAAGCAGAAGCGGGACGCCAACGGTGCGGATATCACCGCGCATCTGGACAGTGTCAGGGAGATGGCACTTGCGATTGACGAGCGCGTCGGCAACCTGCGCCGCAAACTGGAGGGCCAGGAACGCTTCGCCAAGAGCGCTCTTTTCGAGGCCTTCGCGTACAAATCTGTCTCCGGCCGTATCGAAGATCTGCGCAGTGCAGTGCGCAATGCAGGCAGTGACGACGCAACAGAAAGGGCTGCCATGGCCCAGCTGGAGGCGTTGTTTGGTGAGTTTGATGCGACGGCTGACCTCGTCAGCGAGAAGGTCCAGCAGGCCATGAAGCCGATGCGTGACGCGGCGCAGGCGCTCTTTGAAGTCGCGAAGAGCGAGATGCCGGCAGCCGAAAAGGCACAGGCTCTTCGCATCGGAGCAAGTACCTTTCTCCGCTTTGAAAATGATGCTCGCAATCATGTTCTGGACAGATCCGGTGATGCTGCCGAACGTTTCGCCATGTTGGAGACGGACATGTCGACACTCAAGAGCCTGCTTGTTCAGGTCGAATTGTCGCTCTCCCTCGTGGATTCACTGGAACTGCACATGGAGCGGCTGCGTGCGCAGTTGAGCGATGATGCGCGACAGGTCGTCCTCGATGATATCGCAGCCTTGCGCTCTGCAAGCACCATGGTTGCGCAACTTGGAAATTCCAACACGGCGATGAGCGGATTTGCCGATGCGCTGATGGGACCGCTTAGCGCGCTGGAAGAGGGCTCTGCGGTGATGCTTGCCATTGAAACGGAGTGGAGCGAGGCGAGGACCACGACGTCAAAAACCCTGTCGGCTGCCATGGCAGGATTGCAGTCCTTCATCGCCCAGGCGCAGGAACTTGGCAAAAAAGACAGTGAGCGCTCTGCCAGTCTTTCCATCATCGCAATGGTGGTCGGGACAATGCTCGCCATTGCAGGTGGCCTGATGCTGGTGGAAACGTTGCGCGGGCCGCTAAAGCGGGTCACAGGCATCATGAAACAGCTTGCCGAGGGCGATCTTGATGTCCGCATAGATGGACGTGAGCGCCGGGACGAAATCGGCGACATGGTTCGCTCCGTCACCGTCTTTCGTGACGCAGCGCGCGAAAATATCCGCCTTGAACAGGAAGCGGCCACCGCCCGTCAGCATTCCGACGCACAAGCGGCGCGTCGAGCTGACGAGCGCGCACGCATTGCCAGCGAACAACATGCCGCGCTCAGTGCGCTTTCACAAGCGCTCACCCAACTGGCCGACGGCGATCTCATGCACAGCATGAACGAGAACCTGAGCACAGATTTTGTCACGATGGCCACGACGTACAACAGGGCGATCGGAGCCTTGCGGGTTACCCTTGAAGATGTCCGGGCCACGACCGGAGAGGTCGACGGGGGAACCGGAAATCTTGCCGCATCCGCCGATGATCTGGCACGGCGCACCGAGCAGCAGGCCTCTGCCCTGGAGCAGAGCTCGCAGGCGTTGCGTCATCTCGGCGAGATCGTCCGCTCCACCGCCGAAAGCGCAAGGCAGACAGCCAGCACCGTCAATGAAACGGAAGAATTCGCCGTGCGCTCCGGCGAGATCGTATCGCGGGCCGTCGTGGCAATGGGGGAAATCAGTCAGTCTTCCGACAAGATTGCCACCATCATTGGCGTCATCGATGAAATCGCATTCCAGACAAACCTCCTCGCGCTCAATGCCGGGGTGGAGGCTGCAAGGGCAGGTGATGCCGGTCGCGGTTTTGCAGTTGTCGCTCAGGAAGTGCGCGAACTTGCCCAGCGCTGCGCCGGTGCTGCGCGCGAAATCAAGGAACTGATTTCGTCAAGTTCGTCCCAGGTCAGCAACGGTGTCGCGCTGGTGGAAGATACAGGCAAGGCCTTGAACAGGATCATCGAACACGTGACCGATGTACGCAAGCTCATCCTGGCAATCTCAACGGCAACCGATGAGCAGGCAACCGGTATCAACGAGGTCGCGGAGGCTGTGCATGAAGTCGAGGTCATCACGCAGCATAACGCAGCGATGGTGGAAGAAAACAATGCAGAGATCCACGGTCTGCGTCAGCGCGTGGAAGTTCTGACGGACAAGATCGATCGCTTCAAGACGGGATCCAGCCATAATGAAGATGATCGTGGAGGCGATTTGGAGGCTGCGGAAAACGTTGCCGCATAAGGCAGGCATCCATCCAGCCCGCGAGGCCGCCTTGTGCCTGGTCGCACGGGGATCAACGATAGTCAGGGTGATGGTTTAAGGGGCTGGTCCGGCTATTTGTCGCGGCTCGCCGACATCTCGCCGAATATCCTTGCCATTTCGTTTTGCAGTGACGGATCGGCTGTTGCGCCTTGGGGCTTGGCCTGACCGGTCGGTATCGGGTGGTCTGCAGGCCCCTGAGCGGCCGCAAGATTGTTCGCCATCTCTTCTTCGAGGACCTTTTCGAAATCGCTTCCGAGCGTCTTTTTGGCGTCGATTGCCGGAATGGCAAGATCCGGAGGTGGTGTGCGCACCGGTACCGAAGGTCCCTGGAAGACCCGCTGGCGAGCGGCATTGAGAATGCTGGCAGCCTCGTCAAGAGCCGGTTCGCGCCGTTGTTGAGGCATGACAGTCGTTTCACTTGCGGGGGACACGATCGGGGCGGCCACGATCGCCTCACCGTGCGCGGCACTGGCCTGGACAGGAGCGGTACTGGTCTGGACAGGGGTGATATTGGCCGGTGGAAGAGGGTCTGGCGCACGCACTGGCGCCGGTGCCGGCGTACGACGCGCCGGATCCGGTGACTGAGGCTGGGAACGCTGCGGTTCGCGTCTCGTCTGCGGTTTTGGCATGGGTTGCGCAGGTGGTGGCGGTTCCACCTGGGAAAGGGCAAGCTCTTCGGGAACGTATGGGCGGCTGGTGGCTGGTCGTGCTTTTGGCGGTGCTGCAGTCTCGCTGATGTCAACGATACCGCTTTCGATCACGATATCACTCGGACCGCCGATCATGATCAGATGTTCGGTATTGTCCCGGCGCACAAGAACCAGTCGCCTGCGCGAATCGACGGCTGCCGCATCCAGGACCTGCAGGCGCGGCTGGCGATTCTTGCCGCCGCGGACAAAGGGAGAAGGGCCACGGCGACCGCGCAGGATCCAGAGAACCCCGACAAGACACGCAAGTCCGATGACGACGCCAAGGATGGCAATCAACAGTCGTGTGCCGTAATCACCCATCATTTCCTGGACCATTTTGCTACTCCCGACATGCACATTGCATAACAGAGACGACTTTTTTGCGGCTGAGGCAAGCACGACCGATCAACGGATCGACATTGTGGACACGTCTATCCAAGCTTTTCTGCACTTGTACGCTTTTGGCTTCAATCGCAACTTGCTAAGAGAGAATCGCGGCGTTTTGCCGGCGATTTACAAGGACGTTGTCTCTATCGTCCGGAGTGTGAGGGCTTGATGACGAAGTTGCAGCAAGGCGGCAACTACGAGGCACCACTGGTCGACCGGGGTGGGCGCAGCGGAACGGTCATCCGGATCCTTCTGCTTGCCCTGGTTCTGATCGGAGTTGCAGTCGCGTTCGTGTTCTTCCAGCATGCGCTGGATAACGAGGTTGTCCTGGGGATCCTCGGGATCCTTGCAATGGTCGGAATATTCTTTCTCGTCTCATCCGTCATCGGTTTTGTCGAGGTCATGCCTCAGTCGCGTTCCGATGTACTTGCGCGCGGTTTCCTTGCCAATCATCCTGACGGCACGCTGGTAACGGATACAAAGGGACGCATCATCTATGCCAATGCCGCCTATGGCCGACTGACCGGCGCAGGCAAGATCAGCGATATCCAGCCGCTTGAACCGCTGCTTTCGCGCAACCGCGAATCCAGTGAAGCGCTTTACCGGCTGACCAATGGTCTGCGCGAGGGACGCGAAGGTCACGAGGAGTTCCGTTTGCCGCAGCCGCTTGGACACAAACCCGGCAGCAACGGATCGGGCGCCCATTGGTATCGGCTCAAGGCTCGGATCTTGCGGGCAAATGAGGGACAGGCTCAACGCTTCGACATCTGGCAGATTACGGATATCACGTCGGAGCGAGACGACCAGGAACGCTTTTTCCGCGAATTGCAGAACGCCATAGACTATCTCGATCATGCACCGGCTGGCTTCTTCTCTGCCGGCCGAAAGGGCGAGATCTTCTATCTCAATGCGACACTTGCCGAGTGGCTTGGTCTGGATCTGACGAAATTTGTTCCCCGATCGCTGAGCGTCTCCGATCTCGTTGCCGGTGAAGGCATGGCTCTCATTCAGTCGGTGCAGGCAGCGCCCGGGCTGCAGCGGACCGAGACACTCGACCTTGATCTTCGACGTACCAACGGTCAAAGCCTGCCGGTACGGCTCATTCATTCCGTCACGTCGATGCGTGATGGTGCGCCCGGTGAAAGCCGAACGATCGTGCTCGGGCGTGCCAGTGGTGCCGAGGACGACCAGTCTGCCTCTGCCATGCGGTTCACGCGGTTCTTCAACAATACCCCGATGGCAATCGCATCCGTCGATGCCGATGGCAGGATCCTCAGGATCAATGCACCATTTCTCAGGCTGTTTGCAGGTGTCGTATCGCGTGATGACGTGGACAATGGCGCGCAGCTGGATGCGATTGTCCATGACAGCGCGCGTCCGCAACTCTTGCAGGCGCTTGCAGCGGCGGCTGACAAGCAGGGCGATATCGTTCCGATAGACAGCCGGCACCCCGGGGATGAGGGCCGCTATGTCCGCTTCTATGTCAATGCGGTCATTGATGAAAGCGACGAGGCGCCCGAAGAGGTGGCCATTATCTATGCGGTCGAGACGACTGAACAAAAGGCGCTCGAAACCCAGATGGCGCAGACGCAAAAGATGAATGCTGTCGGCACGCTTGCAGGGGGCATTGCTCACGACTTCAACAACGTCCTGACAGCCATCCTGCTTTCGTCCGACCATCTGCTCTTGCAGGCCAGGCCGTCCGATGCAAGTTTTGCAGACCTGATGGAGATAAAACGCAACGCCAATCGCGCCGCAGTGCTCGTGCGCCAGTTGCTCGCGTTCTCCCGCAAGCAGACGATGCGTCCGGTGGTCCTCAATCTGACGGATGTCGTCGGTGACCTGCGCATGCTGGTGGAACGGCTCACCTCGGGAACGAATGTCAAGCTTGAGGTTGATTATGGCCGCGATCTCTGGCCGGTGCGTACCGATCTTTCCCAGTTCGAGCAGGTCCTGATCAATCTTTGCGTGAATGCCCGCGATGCGATGCCCGAGGGTGGCACGATTGTCCTGAAGACACGCAATGTCAGTGCAGAAGAGACCACCAATTTCCCGCAGGCCGATCTTCCGGCCGAGGAATTCGTCATGGTGGAGATATCCGACACGGGAACCGGTATTCCTCCAGAGATCATCGACAAGATATTCGAGCCGTTCTTCACGACGAAGGAAGTCGGCAAGGGAACCGGCCTCGGTCTGTCCATGGTGTACGGGATCGTCAAGCAGTCGGGTGGCTATATCTATCCCGAATCAGAAACCGGTCGCGGTACGAGTTTCCGCATCTTCCTGCCGCGCCATGTCGTCGAGGCGGTACCCGTTGCAGCAGAATTGCCGGCAGCCGAGAACGGGCAGGTTGAAGACAGCGCACCGGCTGCAGCTGCCGGGGCGGAACCGGTCGATCTGACCGGGAATTCGGCGGTCGTCCTCCTCGTTGAAGATGAAGAGGCCGTAAGGCGTGGCGGAAAGCGGATGCTGGAAACACGCGGCTACACCGTCCACGAAGCCGGATCCGGTATCGAGGCGCTGGAGATCATGGAGGAGCTTGAGGGCAAGGTCGATATCGTGGTTTCCGACGTCGTGATGCCGGAGATGGATGGTCCCACGCTGCTCGGCGAATTGCGCAAGAACTATCCCGACCTGAAATTCATCTTCGTGTCCGGATATGCCGAAGACGCCTTTGCACGCAATCTTCCGGCAGATGCGAAATTCGGCTTCCTCCCGAAACCGTTTTCCTTGAAGCAACTGGCTGTTTCCGTCCGCGAAATGCTCGATAGCTGACCGGCCGTTGGAATTGCGGACGCGCCGTTTAACGCATAAAGCTTTCGATCAGCCGCGACGCGCGACAAGGATGCCGATCAATACGATAATGCCTCCGACCATCTGCAGCGGTGTGACGGCTTCCGCGAGGATCCACCAGGCCAGTATGGCCGCGACAACCGGCTGCAACAAAAGGGTAAGCGAGGAAAAGGCTGCCGGAAGGTATGCGAGCGCATAGGCGATGGCGACCTGTCCGCCGGCATGGCTGATGAAGGCCAACCCGGCAACGATGGCCCAGCCGTAAAGGCTTTGCGGCAGTATTTCGCCTTCGAAGAAGATGGCAAAGGGCAGGATCGCCAAGGCTGCAGATGCCGAACTCCAGATCATGATCCGGATTGTTGTGAAGCGGCTGCGCAACCGACCAATGGCAAGGATGTAACAGGCATAAAATGCCGCCGCCAGGACGGCGATACTGTCGCCTGCCAGCTGGCCATCGCCCAGTGCCGCAGGACCACCCTTCAAGACCACCACACCGAAAATGGCAAGAGCCAGCCCCAAAAGGAAAATCCGTGTCACGGCCGTCTTGAACAGGATCCAGCCGATGATTGTCACAAAGACTGGCGCCACATTTGCCAGCAATGTGGCATTGGCGACGGATGTCATGTGGAGTGCGAGATGCCAGGCAACGAGGTCGATCGCAAGGGCAAGGCCTGGCAAGACGAGCAGAAGGCTGTCTTGCCAGGTGACAGGCGTAGCCTTCGGCTTTTCGGGGCTGAACATCGCCCACAGGCAGATCGGGATCAGGGCGAGCGCCAGGCGCCAGAACCCGGTGGCAATGGGCCCGATTTCAGAAAGGCGGACAAAGATCGGCGAGGCGCCGATGGCAATGCCTCCGAATATGAGACAGGCAAGCGCCACACGCTGCTCGGAGGCAGCTGTGGCCGGGGACGTCGAGGACAAGGGAGTGCTCTCCGGCAATGAGGGATTGGTTCGTCTGGCGTCACGCCATCAGGGCTACGGCGATCCTTGCGGCCAGGCGGGCATTGTTTTCCACCAGGGCGATGTTGGTTTTCAGGCTTTTGCCCGATGTCTGATGGAAAATGTGGTCGAGAAGGAAGGGTGTCACCGCCTTGCCCGTGATTGCCTGCTCGGTTGCCGCATCGAGTGCATGGCGGATGAATTCCTCCATTTGCGGGCGCGCAATCTCCGTTTCCACAGGCACCGGATTTGCGACAAGCATTCCACCCTCGATGCCAAGTGCATGGCGAGCGCGCTGAAAATTGGCAATCTCATGCGGGGTATCGACGCGCAGCGGGCTTGCAAGACCGCTGGAGCGGGACCAGAAGGCGGGAAACTCGTCGGTGCCATAGGTGACAACCGGGACACCCTTTGTCTCGAGGACCTCGAGCGTCTTGGGAATGTCTAGAATGGCCTTGGCACCGGCACAGACCACGATAACCCCGGTCTTTGCGAGTTCTTCGAGGTCGGCCGAAATGTCGAAACTTTCTTCGGCACCACGATGGACACCCCCGATGCCACCCGTTGCAAACACGTTGATGCCTGTAAGTGCTGCGGCAATCATCGTGGCTGCAACCGTCGTTGCTCCGGTGCGGCCAAGGGCAACCGCAAAGGCAAGATCGGCACGGGAAACCTTCATCACGTCGCGGGCCCTGGCCAGACTTTCCAGTTCGTCCTCTTCAAGACCCACATGCAGCGTTCCATCTATGACGGCAATGGTCGCCGGCACGGCGCCGCCTTCGCGAATGATACCTTCGACGCTACGGGCCATGTCCAGGTTGCCCGGATAGGGCATGCCATGGGTGATGATAGTCGATTCCAGCGCAACAATCGGTCGGCCATCCTGGCGCGCCGCGGCCACTTCCCTGGAGTAGGTGATTGCGACAGAGGGGGCGACGGCAGTGGTCATGGCGTTCTCCAGGAGAATTCAATCACGATATCGATACGACAGTCGCGACATATTCAGCTTCACGCCGCAACTGTTCGCGGTTGAATTCGGGCGCGACGGCATGAGGCGATGAAAGGGTTATGCGTGATGCGGCAATGCCGTTATGCAGTGCCTGTGGAAGTGGTGCGCCCGCGAGCACGGCGTCCAGCACGCCTGCAGCCAGTGCATCACCGGCACCTGTCACATCGACGATATCGATAGAGCCGGGGGGCGTCATCGTAAAGGTCTGTTCAGAAGAAAAAGCTGCAATTTCGTCGCTACCCTGGGTAATGATGCCGCCTTTCAGGCCAAGGGCGCGCAATTTCTGTGGCAAGTCATGCACATGCACCGTGTCATGTTCGACCAGCGCCTTTGCTTCGGCAGCGTTCATGAACAGATAGGTGAGGTTGGGCAAGCTGTCGCGGAAGCGCCCGACTTTTGCTGGAGAAATGGCAATTGCGGCAAGCGGGATCGCCTTTTCCAGGGCAGTTGCAGCCAGCGCAGTCAAAGTTTCATCAGGCAAATTGGCATCGCAGACGATGAAATCCGCTGCCTCGATCGCGTTGCGCAGGGATCTTGTCTTAAGCCTGCGTGGCGTGAACAGCCGATAGAGATCCATGTCGGCAAGCGCTATGACCAGATTGCCGTCCTGTTCGAGGATGGCTGTATAACTTGGTGTGGCCCGATCCAGAAACACGAATGGCCGATCCTTGATGCCGGCTGCCCTGGCTGCGGCAGTCACCTTTTCGCCGGCGTCATCTCCGCCGCGGGGCGACACCAGTTCCACCTGATGGCCAAGGAGCGCGAGATTGCGGGCGAGATTGAAAGCGCCACCGCCAACGTCTTCACGAAATGTCCCGGGATTGCTGGCTGCGGTGACGGTTCGACCCTGAATCTGTCCGCGACGATCGAGGTGGGCTCCACCCAATACGAGAATGCGACTGCTCATTGTGGAACTGATCCTGTTGGCAATGACACGACGATTCGACCCTTTACGGCGGCCCCCAGCATCTCTTGGGCGCGGTGGCGTGATTCCATGGCCTGCAAGAGAACGTAATAAGAACAACCCGTTGTTCCATCAATGAAAGCAATGGGATATCTGTGTCTTGCGAATATGGAACAAAACGTGTACATCATCTTTATCGGCTGCTTCGTTGCCTGCGCGGCGTCAATAACCTAAAGGTGGATCAGATGGCACAAAATTCTTTGCGGCTCGTAGAGGACAAATCAGTGGATAAGAGCAAGGCGCTGGACGCGGCACTGTCGCAGATCGAACGATCCTTCGGCAAGGGGTCGATCATGAAACTCGGTTCGAACGAGAATATTGTGGAGATCGAGACGGTTTCCACAGGCTCGCTCGGACTTGACATAGCACTCGGTGTCGGGGGCCTGCCGAAGGGCCGCATCATCGAAATCTATGGCCCGGAGAGCTCGGGCAAGACGACGCTGGCTCTGCAGACGATTGCAGAATCGCAGAAAAAGGGAGGCATTTGTGCCTTCGTGGACGCCGAACACGCGCTTGACCCGGTCTATGCGCGCAAGCTTGGCGTGGATCTCGAAAACCTGTTGATCTCGCAACCTGATACTGGCGAACAGGCGCTTGAAATTACCGACACCCTGGTGCGGTCCGGTGCGATCGATGTGCTGGTCATCGATTCGGTCGCCGCATTGACGCCACGTGCCGAGATCGAAGGTGAGATGGGTGACAGTCTGCCCGGCATGCAGGCCCGCCTGATGAGCCAGGCATTGCGCAAGCTGACAGCGTCGATTTCACGCTCGAATTGCATGGTTGTCTTCATCAACCAGATCCGCATGAAGATCGGTGTGATGTTCGGTTCACCTGAAACGACCACGGGTGGCAATGCGCTGAAGTTCTACGCCTCCGTGCGCCTCGACATCCGCCGCATTGGCGCCGTCAAGGAACGTGACGAGGTCATCGGCAACCAGACCCGCGTCAAGGTCGTGAAGAACAAGATGGCACCGCCCTTCAAACAGGTCGAATTCGACATCATGTATGGTGAAGGTGTTTCCAAGACCGGTGAATTGATCGATCTTGGTGTGAAGGCCGGAATTGTCGAGAAATCCGGTGCCTGGTTCTCTTACAACAGTCAGCGCCTGGGACAGGGCCGCGAGAACGCCAAGACGTTCCTGCGGGAAAATCCAGAACTGGCTCGGGAGATCGAACTCTCACTTCGCCAGAACGCCGGGCTCATTGCCGAGAAATTCCTGGAAAATGGCGGGCCTGACGCGCAAAGCGGTGACGGGGACGACATCTAGTCGTCAGTAGGTATCTTTTTTCGTTTTGAACCGGTCGCAATCGTCAAAGATGTGCGGCCGGTTTTCGTTTGGCTGGACAGCTTCCGGTCCGAGCGATAAAAGCCAGTGGTTTTCAGTGCAAAACCGCCTCGAAGGCGGAAAAAAGGGCGCAGCATGAGCGGTGTGAATGACATCCGGTCGACCTTCCTCGACTATTTCAAGAAGAATGGCCACGAGGTGGTGTCCTCCAGCCCTCTGGTGCCGCGCAATGACCCGACGCTGATGTTTACCAATGCCGGCATGGTTCAGTTCAAGAACGTGTTTACCGGTCTGGAAAGCCGACCGTATTCCACCGCCACGACGTCGCAGAAATGTGTCCGTGCCGGCGGCAAGCACAATGACCTTGACAATGTCGGCTACACCGCCCGCCACCTGACCTTCTTCGAAATGCTCGGCAATTTTTCTTTCGGAGACTATTTCAAGGATCAGGCGATCGAACTTGCCTGGAACCTGGTGACAAAGGGCTTCGACCTTCCACGGGACCGACTGGTTGTAACCGTCTATGCCGATGACGACGAAGCAGCAGATCTGTGGAAGAAGATCGCCGGCTTTTCCGACGACAAGATCATCCGGATCGCGACCTCGGACAATTTCTGGCAGATGGGCGATACCGGTCCCTGTGGCCCCTGTTCGGAGATCTTCATCGATCAGGGCGAGCATGTCTGGGGTGGTCCGCCGGGGTCTGCGGAAGAAGATGGCGACCGGTTCCTCGAGTTCTGGAACCTCGTCTTCATGCAATTCGATCAGATTGCACCCGGTGAACGCACCGCATTGCCGCGCCCGTCGATCGATACCGGCATGGGGCTTGAACGCATGGCATGCATTCTGCAAGGCGTGCAGAGTGTCTTCGAGACCGATCTTTTCCGTGCCCTGATTGCGGTTACCGAAGAGGCCGTTGGTGTGAAGGCAAAAGGAGATCAGGCTGCAAGCTTCCGGGTCATTGCAGATCATCTCAGATCATCGGCCTTCCTGATCGCTGACGGCGTATTGCCGTCCAATGAGGGCCGCGGTTATGTACTTCGCCGTATTATGCGCCGCGCCATGCGACACATGCAACTGCTTGGTGCGCGCGAACCCCTGATGTGGACGCTTCTGCCGGCCCTGGTCCACGAGATGGGCAGGGCCTATCCCGAACTGGTGCGTGCCGAGGCACTTATTTCGGAGACGCTGAAACTTGAAGAAAGCAGATTTCGCAAGACGCTCGATCGCGGGCTTGCACTGCTTGCCGATGAGACGGCATCCCTTTCGAAGGGTGACAGCCTTGATGGTGAAACAGCCTTCAAGCTTTACGATACATACGGTTTCCCGCTTGACCTGACGCAGGACGCCCTGCGTGCCCGCAATATTGGCGTCGACCTGACAGGCTTCAATGACGCCATGCAGCGCCAGAAGGCAGAGGCGCGCGCAAGTTGGGCCGGATCAGGCGACAAGGCCACCGAAACGATCTGGTTCGAACTGAAGGAAAAACACGGCGCAACGGAATTTCTCGGTTACGAGGCAGAAACCGCTGAAGGCGTGGTCCAGGCAATCGTTCGCGATGGCCTGGCCGTCGATGGTGCATCAGACGGAGAAACGGTCCAGATCATTGTCAACCAGACGCCATTTTATGGCGAATCCGGTGGCCAGATGGGCGACAAGGGCAGGATCTTCACGGATGACGCTGTGCTTGACGTCACCGATACCCAGAAAAAGGGCGAGGGGCTTTTCGTCCACATCGCCAAGGTGGTGAAGGGCACGATCAGGACCGGCGAGGCGGTGACACTTGCCGTTGACCACGCCCGTCGCCTGCAGCTGCGTTCCAATCATTCCGCGACCCACCTTCTGCATGAGGCATTGCGCGAGATCCTCGGTACCCATGTGGCTCAGAAAGGCTCACTGGTCGCACCAGAACGCCTTCGCTTTGACATCTCGCATCCAAAGACGGTGTCAAACGAGGAATTGCAAAAGGTAGAGGAGATGGCGAATGCCATCATTGTCCAGAACGGCCCTGTGGTCACGCGCCTGATGAGTGTCGATGATGCCATTGCCGAAGGCGCAATGGCTCTGTTCGGCGAGAAATACGGTGACGAGGTCCGGGTTGTCTCCATGGGGACGGCGATCCATGGTCCAAAGGCCGGCAAGCCGTACTCGATCGAACTTTGTGGCGGTACCCACGTTAATGCAACGGGCGACATTGGCCTGGTGCGAATCATTGCGGAAAGCGCGGTCGGGGCAGGGGTTCGACGTATCGAGGCCGTTACAGGTGAACAGGCCCTGAAATATCTGAGTGACCAGGACGATCGTATCAAGACGCTGGCAGGTACACTCAAGGTGCAACCGGCAGACGTTGTTTCGCGTGTCGAAACACTTGTCGAGGAGCGGCGCAAGCTCGAGCGGGAACTGGCGGATGCCAAAAGACGGCTCGCGATGGGTGGCGGCCAGAGTGGTTCAGCCAGCGAGGCGCGTGATGTCGGCGGCACGAAATTTCTTGGGAAGGTTCTCGAAGGGATCGATGCGCGGGATCTGAAAGGTCTTGCGGATGAAGGCAAGGAAAGTGTCGGCTCCGGTGTCATTGCGTTGATCGGGGTATCTGAAGACGGCAAGGCGAGTGCGGTCGTGGCTGTTACCTCTGACCTGACCTCCCGGTTCAGCGCTGTCGATCTGGTCCGGATTGCGTCCAGCGCACTTGGCGGCAAAGGTGGTGGCGGACGCCCTGACATGGCGCAGGCTGGCGGACCGGATGGAGCAAAGGCCCTGGAGGCCATCGAGGCGGTGGCGGCCCAGCTCCTGGTTTGATCAGGCAGGCCGGTGGCAGACAATTCGGAGTTGACATGGGACTGGCGGCTGAAACGGATGAGGTGTTGGAGGTAGAGGGCAGGGAGCAGATGCACGCGCTCTTTGCGAACGCTCCGCAATCGGTCGGTTTCAACAAGTTGAGAAAACGCCTTTTGCGACAGGTTCGTCAGGCGTTTGACGATTTCGACATGTTGCGCGGGCAGCGTCGCTGGCTGGTCGGGCTGTCTGGAGGAAAGGATTCCTACGGGCTGCTCGCCGTGCTCCTGGATCTCCAATGGCGCGGGCTTCTTCCCGTCGAGATCATCGCATGCAACCTCGATCAGGGTCAGCCGAATTTTCCCAAGCACATACTGCCGCAATATCTGTCCTCGATCGGCGTGAAGCACCGGATCGAATATCGTGACACATATTCGGTCGTGACGGAAAAGGTCCCGCAAGGGGCGACATACTGCTCCTTGTGCTCCAGACTGCGGCGCGGCAATCTCTACCGCGTTGCCCGAGAGGAGGGCTGTGACGCCCTGGTCCTTGGGCACCATCGGGAAGATATCCTGGAAACGTTTTTCATGAACCTCTTTCATGGGGGACGTCTTGCGGGCATGCCGGCCAAGCTTCTCAATGACGAGGGGGATCTGATGGTGCTGCGTCCGCTTTCCTACTGTGCTGAAGACGATCTTGCGAAATTTGCCGCCGCGATGGCGTTCCCGATCATTCCCTGCGATCTCTGCGGCTCGCAAGATGGCCTGCAGCGCAACATGATGAAGATGATGCTGGCCGATATCGAAGCCCGTATGCCGGGGCGCAAGGATACCATGCTTCGGGCATTATCGCATGCCAGCCCGTCCCACCTTCTTGATCCCAGGCTGTTCGACTTCTCGAACCTTGCCGCCACAACCCCTTCGTGAGTGTTCGATGACACCTGTAGACATTTCCAAGCTCGCCGATTGCCTGCGTTCGGCCGCCGCCCATGAAATCCTGCCACGTTTTCGCAGGCTCGGCTCCACCGACGTCTGTTCCAAGAGCGAGCCGACCGACCTCGTGACAGAGGCGGATGAGGCTGCCGAACGGTTCATCCGCCGGGAGATCCAGGCCTTTGCGCCAGATGCGCTGTTCATCGGGGAGGAACTGGTGGCTGCAGATGCCGGGCTCTTGAGCAAACTGGCGTCTGCCGATCTTGCCGTTGTGGTCGATCCGATCGATGGGACCTTCAACTTTGCATCGGGCATTCCGGCCTTCGGGGTGATGGCGTCCGTGGTCTGGAAGGGCAAGACTGTTGCCGGCATCATCTACGACCCGATGGGCGATGACTGGGTCATCGCGGAAAAGGGTGGCGGATCCTATCTGCAGCGTGGCGACGGCACGACAGTCCGTCTTGCTGTTGCCGCATCCGTTCCCATTGACAGGATGGTCGGGACGGCATCAACGGGATATTTCTTCGGCCACGAGCGCGAACAACTGATGCGCAATCTTGCCAAGGTACGCTTTCTCGCGAGCTATCGTTGCGCTGCACACGAATACCGCACCTTTGCAAGTGGGCACGTTCATTTTGCCCTCTACAACAAGCTGATGCCCTGGGATCATCTTGCCGGAACCCTGATTGCCGAGGAAGCAGGCGCCTATGTTGCGCGATTTGACGGCTCAGCTTATCTGCCGCACCACCTGGAGGGTGGCCTTCTTGCCGCGACCGATCAGGAGAGCTGGCAGATGCTTCGGCGCGAAATCCTCGACTTCTAAGCAAAAAGGGGCCAGACGGCCCCTTTTTAATGCCTGCTCGAACAGCCTTCTAGACGGGTGGGTTCTGCGGGTGAAACAAGCGCCCCTTTTCGCCTATCAGCACGAAAACGAGCCCGATGAGCGAAACAATGAAGAACCCTGCGACCATCGGCAGTGCCGTGCCATTGAATGCCTGTCCAATGGCAGCTCCGATCGCGCCGCCGCCAGTGGTGCCCATGAAGCCGAGGACGGAAGAGGCCGTGCCGGCAACATGACCGAGCGGTTCCATGGAAAGTGAGTTGAAGTTCGAGCCGATCCAGCCGAACTGGAACATGGCAAGCGCAAAGAATGCCAGGAACAGGGCAAATGGCATCGGTTGCGGGCCAAAGATCTGCACCATGAGCCACAGGAAAGTGATTGCCATGAAGCCGAGCAATGAGGCGTGCGACAGGCGACGCATGCCAAAACGGCCAACCAGGCGCGCATTGATGAACGATGACAGCGCCATGAAGAGGGCAACTGCGGCAAAAGCTGCCGCAAACCACGCACCCAGGCCATAGATCCCGACATAGACCTGCTGTGCCGAATTGATGAACCCGAACAGCGCGCCGAATATGAACATGCTTGCAATTGCGTAACACAGCGCAAGCCGGTTGGTTAAAACGATCCGGAAACCGGCCAGGATGCCGCTGATCGTCAAGGGGCGAACGTCTTTCGGGTCAAGCGTTTCGGGTAGGCGGACATACATCCAGATTGCCACTGCAAGCGCAATGAAGGCCATGAACGCAAAGATCAGATGCCATTCACCAAAAAGCAGGATCAACTGACCTGTACCCGGCGCAATGACCGGCACGACCATGAATACCATCATGATGAGTGACATCACCTCGGCCATCGCACGACCACCATAGACATCGCGAACGATCGATATGGTGATGACGCGCATGGCGGCCGAGCCGACGCCCTGTATCAGGCGTAGCGCCAGCAGGCCGGAGAAGGTTGGAACGGCAACAACTGCCAGCGATGAAATCACATAGATGGCAAGACCCGCCAGCATGGGGCCACGTCGGCCGAAACGGTCCGAGATTGGCCCATATGCCAGCTGAGCCAGACCGAAGCCGAACAGGTAGGCTGACACGACATACTGGCGATGGTTTTCGTTTTCGACACCGAGTGCAGCGCCGATCTGTTGCAGGCCCGGCAGCATGATGTCGATTGCCAGCGCATTGAGAGCCATCAACATGGCCATGAGGGCAATGAATTCTACTTTTCCCATTCCACCAAGACGGTGGCTTGTAGATTGTGGGGTCATTGTCACAATAAAAATCCAAAAGAAAGAGAAAGCGCCGCAAGTACGGCGCCTTTCAAAAAAAACAAGTTCTGGGGGATGCGTGAAAAGCCCTATGCGGCTCCGCGTACGCTTATTCCATTGTCCTGAAGGTGGCTCTGGAGCTCGCCTGACTGGAACATTTCGCGCACGATATCGCACCCACCGACGAATTCGCCCTTGATATAGAGTTGCGGGATCGTTGGCCAGTTGGAATATTGCTTGATCCCATCGCGGACCTCAGGATCGGCGAGAACGTCGATACCCTTGTAGTCGATGCCGAGATGGTCAAGGATCTGCACCACCTGACCGGAGAACCCACACTGCGGAAACTGCGGAGTGCCCTTCATGAAGAGCACGATGTCGTTAGACTTTACTTCGCTGTTGATTAGTTCCTGAATGCCACTCATATCGATGTTCCTTATCTATCCGAGGTCAAGGTTCGGATCACTGGCGTCTAATAACATGTCGTCTGGGAAATTAAAGCGTCGGCAGTGGATCGGAGCGATCAATTTCCCTTATAGGTATTCTCCCTGATGTCTTCTTGATCAATCAGGTGCCGAGGTCTGAAGCGCCAGGGCATGCAGGACGCCGCCCATGTTGCCTTTCAGCGCCTCGTAGACCATCTGGTGCTGCTGCACACGGGTTTTACCCCTGAATGCTTCTGCCACGACTTCAGCGGCATAGTGCTCGCCGTCGCCGGCAAGATCGCGGATGGTCACTTTCGCGCCGGGTATGCCAGTCTTGATCATATCTTCGATATCGCCCGGGTTCATGGCCATAGTATCGTCCTCTTTCAACAAAGTGCGCAGATTCGTTGCTGCTTGGGCCAGACAGTGCCTCAAACCCCTCTGCGGGTCAAAGGGATGGCACACGGAAAGCAGCGGATGCGACCGTTTGAACTATCCGACATGCCAGGTTGCATGACGTTTGCCCTGGCGAAAGAGCCAGATCCCTCCAAGGCAAAGGATCACATAGGCATAAAGTTCCAGGCTCTCTTCGACCGGCACGAGATAGAAATGTTCCATGACCTGGCTGGCAAACAGCGAAAGAGCGGAGATCGCCAATGGCCATGACATGCGCGGATGAAGCGCCGCAAGGACCAGGCCACGATGGCGCAACTCATAATATATGGTGACGAGGAGAAGCAGGATTGAGCCTGAAGCAATCGACAGGTCGTTTAGCGCGCGCGTCGTGCACAGTGTCGCAATGTCCCCGCGGACACCGGGACTTCGCGAAAGAAGAAGATGTAACAGATGAGTGCAAGCGCCAGTGACATGTAGCGGGCAAGCCGATGATTTCTGGCTGCCGACAATGCATTGACCACTACGCCACATCCAAGGACGATCGACTGGAGAATTTCATGGGCGGCATTTTCATCAAAGATCTCTTCGCTCGTATAGCCAAGCATTTTCAGCAACAGCCATAACGCCGCGGTGGCCGCGACGGTGAGTGCGAGAGCGTCGAGCCAGATGCGGCGGTAGTACCAGATGGCATCTGTTGATTTCAGCCATGACCATGTCATCGCAACAATGGATTTCAGGTTCATGAGGTATCAGTTCACACCATGTGTCTGTGGGCCCGTCCTCCGTTTCAGGCCATCAATGTCGGAAACCAGTCCTCGAAGGCATTTGTCAGATCGCTAACGGCCAGGTCGATAATGTCGTCGATACGCATTCGTTCCCCCGTGACCGTTCCAAGCGTGCGAAACGGTACCGCAGAGCTCTCGGCGCATGCCCGTGTAAAATTGGCAAGGTTTGCCTCGACGGCGATGACATAGCGTGCCTGATCTTCTCCGAACAGCAATGCGTGCGGGGCGCCATACTGGTTTGTCAAACTGACGTCGATGCCCTTTCCTGCGGCAATCGCCATCTCTGCCAAAGCCAGTGCGAGGCCACCGCCGGAGAGGTCATGGCACGCCCTTACCTGACCGTTTCTGATGAGCGTGCGGACGAAGTCGCCATGTCGTTTTTCGAGCGCAAGATCAACTTCGGGTGGCGGTCCGTCTGTGGATCCCACAATATCACGCAGGTAGATGGAGGAACCAAGATGCGTTCCATCCTGGCCAATCAGCATGAGGACATCGCCTTCCTGCATGCCTCCAACGCTTGCCATCTTCGACCAGTCGGGAAGCAGACCGACACCTGCAATTGTCGGCGTCGGCAATATCGCGACACCGTTTGTCTCGTTGTAGAGCGATACGTTGCCCGATACGATCGGGAACGAAAGTGTTTTACATGCTTCTCCGATCCCCTGGATGGCACCGACCAGCTGCCCCATGATTTCCGGTTTTTCCGGGTTCCCGAAGTTCAGGTTATCGGTCGCTGCAAGCGGTTCGGCACCGGTTGCCGTCAGGTTGCGCCAGCATTCCGCGACAGCCTGCTTGCCGCCTTCGATCGGATCCGCCTCGACATAGCGCGGGGTGACGTCCGAGGAAAATGCGAGCGCCTTGGTCGGATGGCCGTCGACGCGGACAACGCCTGCGTCACCACCTGGCCGCTGCAGGGAGTTGCCCTGGATGAAGGTATCATACTGTTCCCAGACCCACCTGCGGCTCGACTGGTTCGGTGATCCGACGAGTTTCAGAAGGGCTGCGTTATAGTCCGCCGGTTCGGCAATCTCGCTTGCAGGAAGATCGGCTGGTCTGGGGCTTGCCTGCCACAGCCGGTCATATTCAGGCGCCTCGTCGCCGAGGTCCTTGATCGGGAGGTTGGCGACTTCGATACCCTGATGCAGTACGCGAAACCTCAGATCGTCGGTCGTCTTGCCGACGATGGCAAAGTCTAGACCCCACTTGACGAAGATGGCCTTTGCCTCGTCTTCCTTTTCCGGTCTCAAGACCATGAGCATGCGCTCCTGGCTTTCCGACAGCATCATCTCATAGGCGGTCATCCGCTCTTCGCGAACGGGCACCTTGTCGAGGTCAAGTTCGATGCCGAGATCGCCTTTTGCACCCATCTCGACGGCAGAGCAGGTCAGTCCTGCGGCACCCATATCTTGTATGGCAATCACGGCACCCGTCTGCATCAGTTCAAGGCAGGCTTCCAAAAGACATTTTTCGGTAAAAGGATCGCCAACCTGAACGGTTGGCCGCTTTTCTTCGATCGTTTCATCAAATTCCGCTGATGCCATCGTCGCGCCGCCGACACCGTCACGGCCAGTCTTGGCGCCGAGGTAGACAACGGGCAGTCCGACGCCTTCAGCCTTGGAGTAGAAGATCCCATCCGACTTGGCGAGGCCGGCAGCAAAGGCATTGACGAGAATATTGCCGTTGTAGCGCGCGTCGAACTCGACCTCGCCACCAACCGTTGGTACGCCAAACGAATTGCCATAGCCGCCGACACCGGCAACGACGCCGGAAACGAGATGTCGCGTCTTTGGATGATCGGGGGCGCCAAAGCGCAGCGCGTTCATCGCAGCGATAGGGCGCGCGCCCATCGTGAAGACATCACGCAGGATGCCGCCAACACCGGTTGCTGCACCCTGATATGGCTCGATGTAGGACGGATGGTTGTGGCTCTCCATCTTGAAGACGACGCAATCACCATCATCAATGTCGACAACGCCGGCATTTTCACCCGGCCCCTGAATGACGCGGGGGCCATCTGTGGGAAGGGTACGCAGCCATTTCTTCGAGGATTTGTATGAGCAGTGCTCGTTCCACATTGCCGAGAAGATCCCAAGCTCGGTAAATGTCGGCTCACGTCCGATCAGCGTGAGAATCCTCTGATACTCGTCCGGCTTCAGTCCATGTGAGGCGACGAGTTCGGATGTGATCGCAATGCTGTTGGGAATGGTCATGATCTTCTCTGGCTGGGGACGGCAGTTTGGCGTCTCTTTAGCGTAACCGCGAAGAAGGTGCGACAGGAAAATTCCCGGCCGCGTCCATTGGACATGCCCTGGAGCTGAAAGCGCTTGTCAGAAGTGGTAGCTGACAAGCAGGCCTGCGCGTGAAAGCCCGTTGTTTGGTCCGTCACAGAGATTGGCATGGGATGCGTGTTCCAGCTGGGCGATAACGCTCCAGCTGTTTGTGATGTCATAGCCGATGGCAGCATATTCGTGGAACAGTGCGCGGCAGCCAAGGCTTGCACTTTCATCACTGTCGATATCGTCGATGTTGCCGTCATGAACCGTCGCGCCCAGACCGATCTCGACGAAGAGTCGCTCTGTAACATCAGCCGTCCAGGAAAATCCGGCAAAGACCTGATTTGTGTCACCGGAAGTGGAGATGGCTGCACCCAGGTGAAGCCGTGGTCGCCAGAACTTGTCGAAGCCGGCCGCCTGGCTGTGTCCCCAGGGGTCGAAAAACACGACGCCTGTCGCAAAGACACCGTTTTCGTCATCGATCGACACCAGTGTACCAAAACGGGCTTCGTTGAAGATGGCGCTTACGTCTCCACTTGTCGGTTTGTCCATCGTTTGAGCGGCGATATCGCCAGCATGGGAAACGGATGCCATCGAAAGGAGAGCGACCACGGCCAAAACGGAATATCTTTGCATCGGCAATCCCGGCTCTGTGCAATGGCTGGCATGTCCGATGCCTCAAGCATTGCTCGTGAGAGATTGCACGAGGTTAGAGAAAAACGAGTGATTCTGGTAGGCCCGCAACTGTCAGCACACAGACGGAACAGACAAAGGGATCGAACATCGTCATATGCGGCCATGAAAGGAAAAATGAGAGGGTGAACGTCAACAGCCCGTTTCACCACCTGCCCATCTTTGAACATCTCGACCGATACGCTGGCCCGAGGCACCATCCATCAGCGGTCCGAAAGCATCGAGCCTGGCCGGACTACCCTGTGCCTGCACGACAAGGGCAGGCCGCGCTTCGGGATTATTGCGCGGGACAGCGAGAATGCGCGGACGACCCGAAAACGAATTGAGTTCAGGCGCAAGCCGGTAGGGCCTGAACGTCTCATCGTTTGACTTGAACCAGCATGTATTGGCATTGATGGCGACACGTTCCATCGTTGGCAGTGCGCCGTGATCGGCTTTCGGCGTGCCTTTCGACTGGCACGAAGTGAGTGCGACTAAAACAAGTCCGAAGGCCGTGAGCAGGCGCAGTGGAGGACAAGACGACATTGCAGATATCCTTGACGCTTGCAGTTTCCGGTGCGGGGACAGGCGTTGTGCCGGCTCAGGCAGCAATGACATCAAGGGCCGATGCGAAGATCCCGCGTCCGTCCTTGCCGCCATGGGCTGCCTCGATCAGGTTCTCCGGATGCGGCATCATGCCGAGAATATTGCCATTGGTGTTGATCACGCCGGCAATGTCATTGATCGAACCATTCGGATTGGTGCCGTCGGCGTACCGAAAGACGATCTGGTTTTGATCTTCCATCGCAGCAAGGATCGCCTCGTCGACAAAATAATTGCCGTCGTGATGGGCAACCGGGCAGCGTATCCGTTGTCCCTGGTCATAAGCGCGCGTGAAATCGGTGTCGGCATTGACGACTTCCAGCACGACCTCCCTGGACACGAACCGCAGTGACGCGTTGCGCATCAGGGCGCCCGGCAGAAGGCCTGCTTCGACAAGGATCTGAAACCCGTTGCAGACACCAAGGACCCTGACGCCCCTGTCGGCCTTTTCCCGGATCGCCTGCATGACAGGCATGCGCGCCGCGATTGCACCGCAACGCAGATAGTCGCCGTAGGAAAAGCCGCCGGGTATGACGATCAGGTCGACATCGGGAATTTCGGTCTCGGTCTGCCAGACCGTCAAGGGTGCCTGTCCCGATATCTTGGTCAGGGCATCGATCATGTCTCGATCGCGATTGAGACCGGGAAGCTGGATGACGGCAGATTTCATGGACGAAGCCTCAAATCTTGAAAGGACGGTCCTGGAACACGATGCCGTGTGCGCGAACCGATCGATGCAAACTCGTAAACGACGCCGAAATGGCGTGCCAGATGGTCTCTCAGTCGAGAGCGATAGTATAGTTTTCTATGACAGTATTTGCCAGGAGCTTCTCGCACATGGTCTTGAGGTCGGCTTCGGCCTTGCTCCTGTCGGAACCGTCTATTTCCAGGTCAAAGACCTTGCCCTGACGAACATGCCCGATGCCGTCAAAGCCGAGGCTGCCAAGGGCTCCCTCGATCGCCTTTCCCTGTGGATCTAGAACACCGTTCTTCAACGTTACCGTTACTCGTGCCTTGATCACTGATCTTCCCCTGCTGCCTATTTCACCAGAACCGGGCCTGTGCCTCGGATCGGTTCGTTCTCGTTGATGATGCCAAGCCGGCGCGCAACTTCGGAATATGCTTCCAGAAGTCCGCCCATATCGTGACGGAACCTGTCCTTGTCCATTTTCTCCCTGGTTTCAATGTCCCAAAGGCGACAACTGTCGGGAGATATCTCGTCGGCCAGGATGATGCGCATCATGTCCCCTTCATAGAGACGGCCACATTCGATCTTGAAATCGACGAGCTGGATGCCAACGCCCAGAAACAGACCGGTCAGGAAGTCGTTCACACGGATCGCCAATGCCATGACATCGTCGAGTTCGGCCGGGTTCGCCCAGCCGAATGCTGTAATGTGTTCCTCCGATACCAGCGGATCGTTGAGGGCGTCCGACTTGTAATAGAATTCGATGATCGAACGGGGCAGGATCGTGCCTTCCTCGATGCCAAGCCGTGTCGACAAGGAACCGGCGGCGACATTGCGCACGACAATCTCGAGGGGGATCATCTCGACTTCCCGGATCAACTGCTCACGCATGTTGAGGCGGCGAATGAAGTGGGTCGGGATGCCGATCTTGTTCAGGTGATTGAAGACGTATTCGGAAATACGGTTGTTCAAGACACCCTTGCCGTCGATGATGTCGTGCTTCTTCTTGTTGAAGGCGGTTGCGTCATCCTTGAAGAACTGGATCAGCGTACCAGGTTCGGGGCCTTCATACAGTATTTTGGCCTTGCCCTCGTAAATACGGCGGCGACGATTCATTTTCTGATGTCTCGTTTGTTGGCGCTCAAAAGGCGCAGTGAAAGGTCGATTGGCGGTCCCTTAGCTGAAATGAGCGCAAATCACAATGAGGCGTTATCGGCAGGCAATCCGGTTCCGGTTGCCACCATGCCCGCATCGGGCCCGTGGGTTAAAGTCGCTCATGTTTGGCGCGGGAACCTGTGGCCTCGTGTACACATGAAGGCGCGCGCCTGGAAACATGAATGGGTCGCAAATTCGCCATGTCCATCGGTCCATGATGCAGGTTGATAAATCGCATTGCACTTTTACGTCCGTTTTGGTCTATGGTCTCAACAAAACGGATATCGGAGATTGAAACATGACCAGCATGAGTGAGCGCGAGCGCGCCTTTGAAAACAAGTATGCCCTCGATGAGGAGCAGAAATTCAAGGTCGGCGTCCGGCGCAACAGGCTTCTTGGGCAGTGGGCAGCGCAATTGCTTGGCCGCGATGCCGACAGCTATGCGAAGGATGTTGTCGCCGCCGATCTGCAGGAAGCCGGTGAAGATGACGTCGTTCGCAAGCTGCGTTCCGATTTCGATGCAGCCGGTATCTCCGTGACGGATGATGAAATCCGCGAGAAGATGTTTGCATTCCTGCAGGATGCGATGGCCGAAGTGACGAAGTAATCTTCCTGTCCGGACCATGACATTGTAAAGGAGCTGTCTTGATCAGACGGCTCTTTTGCAACTGAAGCGTTCCAGATCGGATTTTGCGATCGAATAAGGCCTTGTCTGCCGGCAAAAATCGTGTCGCCTGACCACTGCGGTGACCGGCGTGACCACATCTCGGTCAGTCAGTCCTTGGAACTCAACTGGGCGAGAAAGCGGGCAAATACCATGGTTCCCTCTGGCCACGGCCCGTGGCCGCTTTCGGCGTTGATATGCCCTGATTCGCCCGCGTCGATCAGCAACGCACCCCATGCGGCAGCAATGTCGTCGGCATGCTCGAAGGATCCGAAAGGGTCGTTCCTGCTGGCGATGATCAGGCTTGGAAAGGGCAGGGGATCGCGCGGATAGGGGCCGAATGTCATCCAGTGCTTCGGGCGGATCGACGGATTGTCTACTTCTGGCGGTGCAACCAGAAATGCACCGGCAATCTTTTTCCTGTAATGCGGGATCGCATGGATTGCCGTGGGGATCCCGAGCGAATGGGCAACGAGGACGACTGGGCGGGACGCTTCATTGACCGCAGCAGCCACCTGGGTGATCCAATCGCTAAGGACAGGCTTTGCCCATTGTTCCTGTTCAACGCGCCGCGCGGTCGACAATTTTGCCTGCCAGCGCGTTTGCCAGTGATCCGGCCCTGAATTGGCATAGCCTGGAATAATGAGGATATCGGCTTGTGATGCTTTCATAATGGCGCCGATTTGAGAAGCCGCGCCGATGAAGTCAAGGGAGAAGGGCGACACGTCTCGAAAAACTTGCTAAAATCGGGACGTACCGGCGGTCGCGTGCGTCTCGGTAACCCCCTGATGTGGCATCGTTGACTGCCGGTTGATCTGTAGCCTCGTGACGGTGAATTTATCGTTGCAGGCACGCATGCCACAGCTGTGCGTCTTGCTCCATGACCAGATGCATGCTGGTGGCCAGCCCAGGAGAAGATCGCCATGGCCTCATTCCATGTCATGGCCGGAGCGGATGATCATCTGGTCCGGCCCGCTATCCGAAAGATTTCACTGTCTGACGTTTTCGACGCCTTGAGACTTGGATGGCGTGATTTCGCGAGAAAGCCGTCACACTATGTCTTCTTGTGCCTGATGTATCCGGTTGCAGGGTTCTTTCTGGCTGCGTGGAGCGCTGGTGCGGACATGCTGCCGGTTATCTACCCGCTTGTGACGGGCTTCGCGCTACTTGGCCCGTTTGCAGCACTGGGCCTTTATGAAATCAGTCGCCGCAATGAACAGGGTCTGGATGATTCGTGGCGTCATGCCCTGGATTTTCTTGATTCGCCCGCATTGCCCTCGATCCTGGCAGTCGGAATCCTCCTTCTTGGACTGTTTACCGGCTGGCTCATTGTCGCCCAGCTTATCTACACCGGCTATTTCGGGGATATGTCAACGCCGTCGCTTTCGGTGTTCCTGTCGGAAATATTCACGACCCCTCAAGGGTGGCAAGTTATCCTGTGGGGCAATCTGATCGGCCTTTTGTTTGCAGTCGTCGTTCTTGCGACAACCGTCGTGACGTTCCCGCTGCTCATTGACCGTGACGTCGGTGCCGGGCCGGCTGTCGATGCCAGCATTCGTGCGACGATCGCCAATCCGGTGCCAGTCGGCTTGTGGGGACTGATTGTTGCGGTCATGCTGTTTGCGGGCGCGGTGCCAATCTTCGCCGGCCTTGCCGTCGTCATGCCGGTCCTCGGGCACGCAACCTGGCACCTTTACCGCAAGCTGGTCGTCTTCGAGGCGTGAGCGCCAGGCTCAAGAAAAAAAGGGGATGCCGGCGAAAATTCCGGCATCCCCAGGCGAAAGATCACAAACCTTCACCGGTGACTTGCTCGATATCAGCCAAATACCCGGTGGAAGATCGTGTCGACATGTTTCGTGTGGTAGGCGAGATCGAATTTCTCGCGGATGTCTTCTTCCGACAGCGCCGCACGGACTTCGGCGTCGGCCAGAAGTTCTTCCAGGAAATCCTTTCCGTGTTCCCACACCTTCATGGCGTTGCGCTGGACGAGGCGATAGGCGTCTTCACGCGAAACCCCTGCCTGGGTCAGGGCGAGAAGGACACGTTGTGAATGAACAAGTCCGCGGAACTTGTTCATATTGTTCATCATATTGTCCGGATAGACTAAGAGCTTATCGATGACACCAGTCAGTCTGGAAAGCGCAAAATCGAGTGTAATCGTGGCGTCCGGGCCAATCATCCGCTCGACGGAGGAGTGGGAAATATCGCGTTCATGCCACAATGCGACATTTTCCATCGCCGGCATTGCGTAGGAGCGGACCATGCGCGCAAGACCGGTCATGTTTTCCGTCAGGACCGGGTTTCGCTTGTGCGGCATGGCCGACGAACCTTTCTGTCCAGGCGAGAAGTATTCTTCCGCCTCGAGCACTTCGGTTCGCTGCAAATGTCGGATTTCGATGGAGAGGCGCTCGATCGAGGAGGCAATCACACCGAGGGTCGCAAAATACATGGCGTGGCGATCGCGCGGGATGACCTGGGTCGATACCGGTTCGGCCTTCAGGCCCAAGGCGGCTGCGACATGTTCTTCGACGCGCGGGTCAATATTTGCAAAGGTACCGACAGCGCCTGAGATTGCACAGGTGGCGATTTCCTCACGGGCAGTCATCAGCCGGGTCTTGTTGCGGTCGAATTCCGCATAGGCCTGGGCAAGCTTGACGCCGAATGTTGTAGGCTCCGCATGAATGCCGTGACTGCGGCCGATCGTGACCGTATCCTTGTGTTCCAGAGCCCTTCGCTTCAGGGCTTCAAGCAGCTTTTCGAGATCCGCCAAAAGGAGATCTGTCGCCCTGACGAGCTGAATGTTGAAACAGGTGTCGAGCACATCCGAAGAGGTCATGCCCTGGTGAATGAAGCGGCTGTCGGGGCCAACGAACTCTGCCAGATGGGTCAGGAACGCAATGACATCATGCTTGGTGACAGCCTCGATTTCATCGATGCGGGCAACATCGAATGTGGCGGCTCCACCCTTTTCCCAGATCGTTTCGGCAGCAGATTTCGGGATGACACCGATGGCAGCCAGTGCGTCACACGCATGGGCCTCGATTTCGAACCAGATACGAAACTTCGTTTCCGGAGACCAGATTGCAACCATTTCTGGCCGCGAATAACGGGGGATCATGGGCTTTTTGCCTTCCATCGACAGCGGGGTTGCGCCGCTTTAGCAAGAAGCGGCTTGAAGCTCAACGCCCTTGAACCGACGGTTTTCGCTCAATTCACCCGCATTCCGTTACCAGATGCACAGCGAGCTGGCGCTCAATGTCCTTTTGCGGCCGAGCGAAGAGCGGAAATGCGTTCCCGATACGCATCGGGCGAGCCGCCCTGGAAAACGGCCGATCCGGCAACAAAGACATTGGCACCAGCTTTTGCCGCGGCACCAATCGTGTCGACCGTGATGCCGCCATCGACTTCAATTTCGATATTGCGATCAGCGATCATGGCCTTTGTACTTTTGATCTTGTCGACTATCGCCGGTATGAACTTCTGACCGCCAAAACCCGGATTGACACTCATCAGGAGAATGAGGTCGATATCGTCCAGGACATGTTCCAGTACGGCAAGAGGGGTTGCCGGATTAATGGTGACGCCGACCCGCTTTCCCAACGCGCGAATTGTCTGGAGTGAACGATGAAGATGGGGCCCGGATTCGGCATGGACCGTTATGCCGTCGCATCCCGCCTTTGCGAAAGCCTCGATATAGGGATCGACGGGGGCAATCATCAGATGGCAGTCGAAGAATGCTGTCGAATGGGGGCGCAAAGCCCTGATGACGTCGGGACCATAGGAGATGTTGGGTACGAAATGCCCGTCCATGACATCAAGATGTATCCAATCGGCGCCAGCTTCGGTAACGTCGCGGACTTCCTGGCCGAGCCTGGAGAAGTCGGCGGCAAGAATGGAGGGGGCGATACGGATCGGCAAGTTCATGATATTTCACGCGCGATAGTCCCGGCTTTCAGGCCGGAAGGAAGCACGTGCCCTTGTTGTTTGATTTATGAAGTGGTGTGAGCGCTGCATGATCGTGATGTCAAATCCGCTCGGTTAATCCTGTCGTGGGGCAACAGATTGCTCATGGCTTGCCGCAAACTCCCACCTTTGGGGCGTAGAAGACATTACTCTGTCATGGTGTCAACGGCCACAAAATGACCACCCTGCCACACCTGCAACCGAAGTGGGACTGATGAAAGCTCTCCGCCATCGTCAAATGTGACCTTGCCAATCACGGTCTGGAAGCTCTTTTCTTTCAACTGCTGCGCCAGTCCTGATCTATGATCTTCTTGCCGGCTGGCCTGAACCACGACCTCGATGGCGGCATAGGCGGGCAATACATAGCCTTCCGGCTCGATCCCCCGTGCGCGCAGCGAGTGGACGACGTCTGGTGTCGGTGACAATGCTGCATGATCCGGTTTTGCAACCGCCATCACACCATCTCGTAACGCTACAGGTTGATCCGCGGCGCGCATCGTGTCGCCTCCCAAAAGCGTCAACGGTATTGATTCATTGGCCGCGTCACGGGCGATCACAGCGATGTCGATACGGTCGCCGCCCACGACCACATGGGTGGCGCCGGCCTTTTTCAGGCGACGCACCAGTGCAATCTGCTGTTCCTGTCCCGGGCGATATGTGTCGACGAAGACGGGAGAAAGGCCACTGGCTTCAAGCTGCCGTCTGACGGCGCCGGCGAGTTCGCGGCCATAGATCGTACCATCATCGATGATGGCGATGGCCTCACCCTTCCAGCGATCAAGGGCG
The DNA here is from genome assembly GCA_023390055.1 of Pseudomonadota bacterium. Lineage (GTDB taxonomy): Bacteria > Pseudomonadota > Alphaproteobacteria > Rhizobiales > Rhizobiaceae > Neorhizobium. The sequence goes on from JAEWDP010000183.1 coordinate 51,942, forward strand.
ACCTTTCCAATCGTGGTGGCTTCGTCACCTTCGGCAAGCGTCATGCGAAAGAGTGGCCAGCCGTAGCGAAGGGCATCCTCCATGAGGATCTTCGAACGTACAGCAACGGTCAGCGCCGGGATCCCGGCATTCGAAAGCTGTGGCAGGAGGTCGCTCAATGTCTCGGTGCACAGGAAACCCACGGCTGCAATGACGTCATTGTCGATCATCTTGTCGACAAAACCCGTATCAGCCCCGGCCTCGCATGTTTCGTCCAGCTCAAGCACATCATGGCCGGCATCTTCGGCTGCCGCAATGGCGCCGGCAAAAACCTGCCCGCCCAACGTTGCATAAGACCCTGTCTTCGGCGCGACAATGGCAATGGTTGCAGCTGTTGCCATTGTTGCTGCAGCAAGCGTGATCAAGGTGGTCGTCGTTGCGAGCCGCCAGATACCCATCTTTTCTCCATGCTCCATTCTTGTGCTTCACCTTTATCCGGCTCTTCGCCATGGTCAAAGAAAATCGCTGTTGACTGGGCTGGCCCGACAATGTTGCAAGACGTGGACAAGATGCAAAAACATCTGCATATCGAAGTCGAGCGACAGTGGGCATTCCTCGGAGAAGCATTTGACACAACAACAGCAGATCGATCCTGTCATCTACCGCAACGGGATGGCGCGGTATGCAGGGCATGTCCAGGTGGTGACCACAAAATTCCAGGGCGTATTGCGAGGCGTGACGGTAACGGCAGCATGTTCTGTTTCCGATGATCCACCAAGCGTACTCGTTTGCCTGAACGGCAGTAATGCCAATAACGATATTTTCCACAAAAGCGGAATCTTCGCACTCAATAGT
>JAEWDP010000114.1 GCA_023390055.1 Pseudomonadota bacterium
CCGGTGAAGGTCTCAGCGCCTGCCACGACGGCCAGCAAGGAGAGCAGGAGGATCTCTTCAAGCGGGTAGACGACCTTGCTGAGCTGTCGCGGATCTGACAAGTCAGAGAAATGGTCAAGGAAAACAATACTTTCCAGAACAGCTTCTTCGGATGCGCTCATTGTCGGAAACTCCCAATCGAATCAATTGGGTTCCCACAGATTCAGCCATTCTTGCAAATGTCACGCGCTAACTCACCCGATTGCCGTGGTTAACCGATTGCCATCCATTTCCGTGTCCTTTCATCCATGGTAACATGAAGGCCAGCGAGGCTGAGCAGGTTAGGGCAGCCTTGGACACGTCCAGATGCGCCGCCTTCGTGGGCATAGTGACGAAACAAGCGCGACCCGTCACCAACATGCACACAGACTTATTGTTCCGATTGGAATTACGTCGTGGAAGTGAAAAATTTTCGCTTCCAGCCTGCCGGCACAGAACAAATACGGCAGCGAGATGTTTGGAAGCAACCATACAGCGGAGATCGAGCGATGACAGACTTGGACAGAGAAGAGCGTATCCGCGTTCGCGCGCATCAGCTTTGGGAAAAGAACGGCAGGCAGGTAGGCACGGCCGAACAGGACTGGGAGCAGGCCATGCTCGAGGTCGACCTTAAGGATCAAGCCGGGCAAGTTGGTGGGGCCGGAACGAACGCAGCGGGATTTGCCGCCGGCGTCGGGTCGGATGCTACTGATGTAATAGGGCATCAGTAGCATCCGACCCGACGCCGGTGGCCTGGGGGCCGCCGAAAACACGAGCGATTTCGCTAACGTTTTGCTTTGCCGAGAGAAGCCTCCTCGCGAACGAGATGCTGGATGGCAATCTCGCCCATGTTTTCTTTTAGCCAGGTCGCCATGGCCTCTTCTTCGGCGCAGATTTCCTTGCAGACTCGCACTGTTTCCGCGTCGCCATCAGCTTCCGCGGCTGCAATGAGAATTCTGTAGGACGCGATCTCCATATGCTCGAAGGTGTAGCTTGCTAAAATGCCCTTCACCACTTCGTCGCCAGCGAACACCCCGCTGAAATTTTGCATCATTGTGGTGAACTTCATCGCTATGTCTTTAATGCCTGACGATGAGGCACCGCGTCGTTTGATGCAGCCCTCGAGCCGCTCTCGTTGGCTCTGCGTCTCACGTAGATGCTGCTCGACTCGCGTTTTCAGCGCCGGGTAGTTCTCGATCCGGCCTGCCTGGCCGCTCAGCCTGCTCTTCCATGGCATGAACATCGCGCAGCCACTGGTCCAAAGGTTCTCTGATATCGGTCATGGATTTATCCTTGGTAGTTGAAATGATCTCGTTTCCAACCAGCGGCGTGGCGACCAGTTCCACCAACAATGTCCAGACTGCAGCAAGTTGCGCAGCCCAATTCCCTTGTCGGCAGCAGCAGGACCAGCCCTTCGGTCGACCACGATGGCCAACAGCGATGTTTTGAGTTCTGTCCGAGCAATGGCTGTCTCGGCCGAATAGCCCGCCGGAAGATGCAACATTTCTTGAGTAATCTTTGTGGCGCAGCTGAAATTCTCAGTCTTCGCCTGTTCGGATCATCCTGCTGAACCGGAGGGATCGGGAAAAATACAGTTGGCGAACAAACGCTGGATACGCGAGTGTCACCATCGCTGGCGACAAGAGAGGCTCCTCTTCTCTCCACCGGGTACGTCGGTGCTTCGATGGGAGTGGTTCCTTTCACCGGTCAAGGTTGCAGTGGAAATCGCATGTCTCTCCCCTACCGTAGGAATGGATCTGGCCGACTTGCGTGATTTGGTCGCCAACGCGGCGCAACGGGGCGGCCAGAGGATTAAGTGCCGGTTGCACCGTTTCATACCAGGGTGCGCGCTCCCGTACCTCATCCACCATCGAGCGGTCTCGCTTGCTCCGCTTGCATGCGCAGACGATTTTTCAGCTGCCCATCGAAATTTCTGAGCGTCATCCTCGCCATGCGCACCCCGTACGTCGACGATTCCATCGACACTGAGGCGAACCGCAGGGCCTCTGGAGCGTTGTCCTTCATCGCCAACAGGGACTTACATTATGACCAAACGAGAGCTGATCGATACCGGCACCGACAAACGCTACATGCGCCGCGACGAAAAGGGCCAATTCAAGGAATCTGATGATCTTGGACGCTCGCTGTCCAACGATGTCCGTAAACCCGCCAAGACAAAGGTGAAGGTCGGCCAAGGCGACAAGGGGGACCAGATGCGATAGCCCTGCGATGAAAGTCGCGACGTTTAACGTCAATGGAGTAAACGGGCGTCTACCCGTGCTCCTGCGGTGGCTTGAGGAGGCGGAGCCTGATGTGGTCTGCCTTCAGGAATTGAAATCGCCTAACGAACGATTTCCGTTCCGGGATATCGAAAACGCCGGGTACGGCGCGATCTGGCACGGACAAAAGAGTTGGAATGGAGTGGCGATCCTGGCGCGCCAGCGCGTGCCGATCGAGACGCGCCGCGGATTGCCCGGAGACCCGGATGATACGCACAGCCGGTATATCGAGGCGGCGGTCGACGGCGTCCTGATCGGTTGTCTGTACATGCCGAACGGCAATCCCGCGCCGGGCTCCAAATTCGACTACAAGCTACGCTGGTTCAAGCGGCTCGATGCCTATGCCGCGGAGCTGCTCGGTCTCGGAGTGCCTGTCATTCTGGCCGGCGATTACAATGTGATACCGACCGATCTTGACGTTTATAAACCCGATCGATGGCGTGACGACGCCCTCTTCCGGTCGGAAGTGAAGGCGGCATTCCATGCACTGACCGAACAGGGCTGGACCGATGCTCTACGCACGCTGCATCCCGACGCGCGCATCTACACATTCTGGGACTATTTCCGCAATGCATGGGGACGCGATGCGGGCCTTCGTATTGACCATTTCCTGCTATCGCCCACCGTTGCCGGCCGTCTTAACGCCGCGGGTGTCGACCGACATGTGCGAGGCTGGGAGAAGGCGAGCGATCATGCTCCGCTCTGGATCGATCTGGCCGAGGAACGTCAATGACCATCGCCAGCCCTAACGATCTCGAACGTTTCAGAACGGCACAGGGTCCGATATACGAGACCGCATTGGCTGAACTACGGATGGGCTGCAAACGCTCGCACTGGATGTGGTTCATCTTTCCACAATTGCGCGGCCTCGGACGCTCACCGACAGCGAACCGTTTTGGGATCGCCACTCTCGAGGAAGCCCGCGCCTATCTGTTCGATTCAGTCCTGGGTGCGCGCCTGCGCGAATGCACGGATGCCATTCTCGGCATTGAGGGCCGTTCCGCGCTTGATATTTTCGGTTCGCCAGACGATCTCAAGTTCCGCTCGTCGATGACCCTGTTCAACATCGCTGCGGACCAAGTCGAAAGGCGCTTCCAAATGGCGCTTGACCGATACTATGGCGGCAAACGTGACGAAGCGACCGTTGTCCTTCTCGGGCGGTGACTGAACCCGGCGGAGATCGCTAGAGGAACGAATTTCGTCGTATCGGCGTTTCTCATCGTCACGGTGAGGAAAATTCGATGGCGCCACGCACATTCTGGAAAGGCTATCTCAAGCTCTCGCTCGTGACATGTCCGGTGGCGATGATGCCGGCAACCACCGAGAACGAAAAAGTGCGCTTTCATACCCTCAACGAAAAGACAGGTAACCGGGTCGTCAGCCAGTACGTTGACGCCGTTAGCGGCAAGGCTGTTGACGAGGACGACGAGGTCAAGGGCTATTCGCGCGGTGAGGACGACTACGTGCTTTTTGAAGAAGACGAGCTCGACGCCGTCACACTCGAAAGTACCCGAACAATCGACATAGACAGGTTTGTGCGATCCGACACCATCGAGTGGATTTGGTATGACAAGCCACACTATCTGATGCCCAACGATCCGGTCGGAGAGGAAGCATTTTCAGTCATCCGCGATGCCATGGCCTCGACGGGCACGGTCGGTGTCTCGCGTGTGGTGCTTTATCGCCGTGAGCGGGCTGTGATGCTCGAACCGCGTGATAGGGGCATCGTGCTTTGGACCCTGCGTTATGGCGACGAGGTCAGGGATGAGGCCGACTATTTCGGTGACATTGGCGACGAGAAAATCGAACCCGCTCTGATGAAGCTCGTGACAAAACTCATCAAGGAAAGGACGACGGAATGGAATCCCGACATGGTGGCGGATCCGGTTCAGGCCAAGCTTCTTGAGATCATCGCGGCCAAAAAGAAAGGGCGCAAACGGTCCGCAAGAGCGAAAACGGACACGGAAGCGCCGCCGAGCAACGTCGTCAACATCATGGACGCGCTTAAAAAGAGCATCGCATCGGAGAGCAAACGCAAGTCTCGATAGGAGCTCGCCAGCGGGCGCGTCGCCCTTCAGGTTCAGGAATCGATGCAAGATTGCGATTCTCGAACGCCGTCAGCTCGCCTTCCGCCGAGGCGCAGCCTCTGTTTTTGCAGCTGCCTTCTTCTTCGAGGCGGCCTTTGTTGTGGATTTCTTGTTGGCCAGGCCTGCACTTTCGCGTAGCGCAGCCATCAGATCGACGACCTTCTCGCGTTTCGGCTCCTTGCGGACCGGGATTGCCTTGCCTTCGAGCTTCGCTTTGACGAGATCCGCCAGCGCCGCTTCGTAGCGATCATCGAACTTTGAGGCGTCGAACGTACCCATCTTCGTCTTGATGATGTGCTCGGCGAGTTCCAGCATTTCGCCCTTGATCTTCATAGCAGGTACATCCTTGAATGCGTCCCTAGCGGATCGCACTTCGTAGTCAAAGTTCAAGGTCGTCGCGATTAGACCGTCATTATGGGCACGAATTAGCACCGTACGCACGCGCCGAAAAAGTACAGTTTGCGCGATCGCTGCGACCTTTGATTTTCGCATGCCCTCGCGGATCAGCGCGTATGCATTCTCTGCTGTCTTGTCCGCAGGGCCGAGATAATAAGGCTTGTCAAAATAGACGTCATCGATGTCGGTGCAGCCGATAAAGGCAGAAACTGCAAGGGTCTTATCGCTTTCGGGCACCGCAGACGCCACTTCCTCGGGATCAAGTACGACGTAGTCGCCTTGGCTCACTTCGTAGCCTTTCACCTGCTCCTCTTTATCGACGGGCTTGCCAGTGTCGCTATCGATGAATTGGCGACGAACCCGGTGTCCCGTTGCGCGATTGATCGTGTGGAAAGCAATTCGCTCCGACGTCGACGCGGCGGTATAAAGGGCAACGGGGCAGATCACTTCCGCGATCTTGAGAAATCCCTTCCAGTTCGCCCTCGGTGCCACGCTGCTTTCCTACTCTATATATTCGCCTCTCGGACAGTCCGCACTCGCTGGCTATGACAGAGGCGTAGCCTGATCAAAAATCGAAACGCCGCCACACAGGGGTTTGTTCCGGCGTCTGCGATCTCGTCTACCGGCTGACGCAGGTTTTCTTGCCGCGCAACCCGCTGCTCGTCTCTTGAAGGTGCAAGCGGGCCAAAAGGTGCCGGGTGAGGATTCCTTCGAGAAGAGTTGGGTGGACGCTGATGTTGATAAAATCTTGCCGCCTGCGTGGTGCATCGCGCAAGGGACGCTGACGCTACGGCGGTTCCTTTGGTGCTCACCGGGGGGAGTGGTGAAAGCACATTCTGTATCGACAATCCCGCCAGCGACCCGTGTAACGACGTCGCGCGGTACTATGGGACCTTGGTGTTGTCGTCATCCTGACGGTCTTTCCCAGGGCCATGATTTATATGTTTGTCGGTAACGACGAGATGCATCGGGATGTCGTGGGGCTGGGGATAGATGGTGCGGATCCGCTGTTCTTCGAACCCCACACCAATCGCCCGGAATGGTGTCTTCAACGAAGCAAGGGTCCGGTCAAAATAGCCTCCTCCATAGCCGAGGCGATAGCCATTTTTGTCAATCCCAATGAACGGTGCGAGCAGGACATCAGGGGTAACCTCCTCGCTGTCGGTGGGCTCGGCCAGGCTCCATGTTCCTTTCTTCAGAACGGTATTCTGGTCCCACCTGCGAAAACTTAGTGGATGGTTCTTGATAGAGACGACTGGCAGGCAACAATAGCCACCGGCGGCGTCGATCTCGTGGCGAAGTGCGCGAAGATCAGGTTCGCCACGGATTGGCCAGTACAGGCTGACCATCTTGCCGCTGACATTGCTGAGTGCTCTGCTGAGGTTTTCGATAAGTGCGGTCGTCTTGTGTGCGCGTTCCTCAGACGGGATCATGCGACGCATGTCAATCAGCCGTTGTCTCTCTCTTGTCCGCCATTCCGCGACGGCCTCCTGGCCAGACTGGTTCCGAACTCCGGAATAGGCTTCGTCAACATCTCCAAGGTAGCAGGTTGGAGAGGTGGATTCGCTGTCAGGTCGTTGAGACATCATGGTGTCCTTCCGGACAAAGTTTGGACTGCTCATCATACAATAGCTACGCGAGCATGCTCGTCAACAGCGGGCGATTTGCGGTTGCTGGACGCAAGGGGCGAATGGTTTTGCCCGATGTCTTATTCGTCAATTCTGACAGGATATGGCTGTTGCCATCAGTGGCAGCGAACGGTTGGTTTATCGAGGGTCTTACCAATTCTCTCCGTTTACTTCCGAATTTTCAGCCGTCGCATGGTTCGCTGTTGGTGAATTATTTTTCCATGGGGAACGCCCGTATGGAAATAGGGTAGGAGGCTTGATCCCCCTCACTAGAACTCACGACTAGCGACATCAACGATGCAGGTAAATTGCTGGATCAAGCAATTTTCTTCGTTTGTTAGATGCCGTTGTGGCGTCGCAGTCTGCCGCCGCAGGAGCATTTGTGTCTCCATGTATTCGCCCGCTTGCGCAACAGGATCGGAGCCACGATCAATGACAGTGAATGAAGTCGAAACCCCAATGTTCACGCCGGAACAATGGGATCGGCTCGAGGGCCTTGCGGTTTCTCTGACGCCGCGACAGGCGTTGTGGATCAGCGGCTATTTTGCAGGGATGGAGCGTTCGCTTGTCAGGCAACGAAGCGAAGGATCACCTATCCCATTAGCGCTGACCGAGGCCAGCAAGGCTCCTCAGCAGAGGCAACTGACCATTCTTTTTGGTAGTGAAACCGGCAACTCTGCCGAGTTGGGGAAGCGTCTTCAGAGTACTTTGGCCAGCCAAGGGCGCCCGGTCACGGCTATCGACATGGCAAGTTACAAGGTGCGTCAGCTCAAAAGTGAACAGGATCTCCTGATCATTACGAGCACCCATGGCGAGGGTGATCCTCCGACCTCTGCCAAGGATTTCTTTGAGTTCGTGGAGGGCGCAAAAGCACCGCGGCTACCGGATGTTCGCTATGCCGTTCTTGCCCTCGGTGATTCCAGCTATGAATACTTTTGCGGCGCAGGACGGAGGCTGGATGAGCGCTTGAACGCACTTGGTGCGCAGAGGATCCACGACAGGATTGACTGCGATGTCGACTATGATGAACCTGCCGCGGCGTGGAGCTCCAAGCTCGTGGAGGAACTGGTATATGCCAAGCAGGAGATTCAATCGGGAGCCTCTCCTGTCGCAGAGCAACTACCGTTCCAGGCGACGTCCTTCAACAAGCAGAACCCTTATAAGGGATCCCTCGTCAGCAACTTTGTGATTACTGGCCGGGGTTCATCAAAGGAAGTTCGCCATGTTGAACTTTCTCTTGAAGGCTCTGACCTGAAATTCGAGCCAGGCGATGCGCTGGGGCTATGGCCGGAGAATGATCTTGAAGTTGTGAATGGCCTCCTGGACACACTGTCCTTGAACGGTGATCAGGTGATCGAAGTCAAAGGGGCGTCACTCAGTCTTTCCGAGGCCCTTACAACGCGCTTTGACATTGTTCAGCTCACGCCAAAATTTCTTCAGTTCTGGGCTTCATTGTCTGAAGCTGGTGCGCTGAACGAACTTGTCGCCAGTGAGGTCAAGTCGGACATAATGTCGTTTTGTCAGAGCCATCATTTGCTCGACCTTGCAAGACTTTACCCTGTCAAGTCGCTGGACGGAGCAACGTTTGCGAATGCTCTGCGTTCATTGCAACCGAGACTCTATTCCATCGCTTCCAGCCAGGCGGCAATCGAGGATGAAGTTCACCTGACCATTGCAACGCTTCAGTATGAGTTGAACGGATCGGAACGTCGCGGCGTTGCATCCGGACAACTGGCAAGGTTGCAGGAGGCGGATACCTCACTGCCCATCTACATCCAAAGCAATCCTCACTTCCGCCTGCCACAGGATGATGTTCCAATCATCATGATCGGTGCCGGGACCGGTGTTGCACCGTACCGCGCGTTCATGCAGGAGCGTGAAATCAGGGGAGCGACAGGAGGTTCCTGGCTCTTCTTTGGAGAGCGGAACTTCCACACCGACTTCCTGTATCAAACGGAGTGGCAGACCTTCATCAAGGACGGTACCCTGACGCGCATGGACGTTGCATTTTCTCGTGACGGTTCGGCCAAGCATTACGTTCAAGACCAGGTGCGCAAGCAGGCCGGCGAAGTGTATCGCTGGATCGAGGACGGGGCTCATATCTATGTATGCGGCGATGCCGCAAGAATGGCGCCTGACGTTGAAGCTGCATTTGCCGACGTTGTTATGAGCGAGAGTGGCCGAAATAGCGAAGATGCCCACGAATATCTGGCTGGATTACGGCGTGATCACCGCTACCAGCTTGACGTCTATTGAGGAGTGAAAATGCCTTCCCCCGACCTGACTACAGATCGTAGCTTCGACGTATCGCAGCCTCTTGAGAAGCTCGGCCCCGATGAGACCCTCAAGGCCAATAGCGATCAATTGCGTGGAACTATCGCGCAAGGTCTTGAAGCTGAACTGACTGCCGCCGTTCCGGGCGAAGATATAAAGCTCATGAAATTTCATGGGCTGTATCAGCAGGATGATCGCGATATTCGCGACGAGCGCCGTCGACAAAAGCTCGAGCCGGCATTTACCTTCATGGCACGTGTGCGCCTACCTGGCGGAGTATGCTCGACCGAGCAGTGGCTTAAACTCGATGCACTTGCCCGCGACTTTGGTGGTGAAAGCCTGCGGATGACAACGCGCCAGACTTTCCAGTTTCATCGCGTCCACAAGAAGAACCTGCGTGCCCTGATCCAGGGATTTCACGATGTCCTTCTCGATACGAAGGCTGCCTGCGGTGACGATTCACGCGGCGTCATGTGCTCGGTCAATCCGGAGCTGTCGCGCATCCATAGTGAAGTCTATGCGCTGGCCAAGGCCGCAAGCGATCATGCGATTCCGCGCACCGGTGCATACCGCGAAATCTGGTATGGCGAAGAACGTGATCCCGTGGTTGGCGAGGAGGAGCCGCTCTATGGCCGGACCTATATGCCCCGGAAGTTCAAGATCGGTTTTGTCATTCCCCCAAGCAACGACATTGATGTCTATGCTCAGGATCTGGGATTTATCGCTGTCGTGACAGATGGCAAGCTTTCCGGTTTCAATGTTGCCATCGGTGGAGGAATGGGCAAGACGGATAATGCTCCGCACACCTATCCCCGGCTGGCTGACGTGATTGGCTTCATTCCAACAGAGAAGCTTACGCAGACGATCGATGCGGTCATGGAAGTGCAGCGTGACTATGGAAACCGCAAGGATCGTTCACGGGCACGCTTCAAGTACACGATCGACGACAAGGGATTGGACTGGATCAAGCGTGCAATCGAGCATCGTCTTGGCGAGCCCTTCGAACCTATCAGGCCGTTCGAATTCACCTCCAACGGCGATCAGTATGGTTGGGTGAGCGGTGAGGATGGCCGCTGGCACTATACCCTGTTCATCGAAAACGGCCGGGTTTCGAACTGGGCGGGGCGGTCATTGATGGATGGGCTGCGGGAGATCGCGCGCAACCATAACGGCACGTTCCGTCTGACGCCAAACCAGAACCTGACGATTTCAGAGGTCCCGGCTGACGGCAAGGAACAGATCGAGTTTCTGCTGCGTCGATACGGACTTCTAGCCGACAATGTCGGTAGCGGGTTGAGATTGAATTCGATGGCATGCGTCGCCTTGCCAACCTGCGGTCTGGCAATGGCAGAAAGCGAACGCTACCTGCCTGTCCTCGTCGGGAAGCTGGAGCCAATTCTTCAAAAGCATGGTCTTCAGGAAGAACCGATCACAATCCGGATGACCGGCTGTCCGAATGGTTGTGCCAGGCCCTACATTGCTGAGATCGCTCTGACCGGTCGTGCACCTGGGAAATACAATCTGTATCTCGGTGGTGGCTTTCACGGTGAACGCCTCAATACGATGGTTGAGGAAAACGTCGGTGAAGCGGTCATTCTGGAGACCCTGGACAGGGTCCTCGGACACTACGCGTTCAGCAGATTGCCTGGAGAGCGTTTCGGCGATTTCGTCGTTCGCGCCGGCTATCTGGACAAGGACCAGCATCTTAAAGAGCCGGCAGCATAGCGGGCCTTACTCAATACCAACCCATAAAAGGAGCATATCATGGCACTTCAACTCGGTCAGACTGCGCCGAATTTCCAGCAACAGAGCACGCATGGTCCGATCAACCTGCACGAATGGCTGGGTAATTCCTGGGGTGTCCTGTTCAGCCACCCGAAGAACTTCACACCTGTGTGCACAACGGAGCTTGCCGAAGTTGCTCGCCTGAAGCCTGAGTGGGAAAAGCGCGGCGTCAAGCCGATTGGCCTTTCTGTTGACGACGTCCAGGCTCACAACCTGTGGGAAAAGGACATCGAAGAGACCCAGGGCCATGCGGTCAACTTCCCGATGATCGCTGACAACGACAAGTCGGTAGCGTCCCTTTATGGCATGATCCATGATGAGACCGATCCGACCGTTACGGTACGCGCAGTCTACGTCATCGATCCGAACAAGAAGATCCGCCTGATCTTAACGTATCCGCCAAGCGCCGGTCGCAATTTCTCCGAAATTCTCCGCGCGATCGATAGCCTGCAACTGACTGACAACCAGAAGGTATCGACGCCGGTAAACTGGAATCGCGGTGAGCCCGTCATCATCTCCCCGGCGCTTTCCGAAGAGCAGGCAAAAGAGCGTTTCCCGCAAGGCTGGACAGAACTTCGCCCATACCTGCGCGTCGTACAACTGGCGGAATGAGGCAGTCGATGCTCACAAGGGGGCGTTTGACGCTCCCTTGAAATCCATAGTGCTTGCGACTTGTGAATGGGTCGAGACACAGCTGTGTCCGACCTTTTTCCATATCGGAAGGAAGCTTGAGGTCTTAAGACACTCTCGACTGTGCTCCTTACGGTCAACGTCCCGCTTTTAGTGCCTTGTCCAGGTCGTCGATCAGGTCGGATTCTGCCTCCAGCCCGACGGAAAGCCGGATGAGGGAATCTGAAATTCCGGCTGCGGCTCTTGCGACTTCGCCCATGCCGAGATGGGTCATCGTTGCCGGGTGAGCTGCAAGGCTTTCCACGCCACCGAGCGATTCCGCCAACGTGAATATGCTGAGAGCCTCCACGAAGTGTTGAACTTCGTTCGTGCCGCCCTTCACTTCGAAACTGAGCATTGCTCCGAAACCGCGTTGTTGCGACACTGCAATCGCGTGGTTGGGATGTGTCGGAAGTCCTGGATAGTAGACGCGTTCTACCGCCGGATGGTCGGATAGAAACTTGGCGATGGCCATTGCATTTTCCTGCTGCATGTTCATGCGGGCGTAAAGGGAGCGTATGCCCCGCAGCGTCAGGTATGCATCAAAGGCAGAACCGGTGATACCAGTGATATTGGCCCATTGTGCGAGAGCTTCCTCCTCCGACGCATGTGCCGTGATCATGGCGCCGCCAACCACGTCTGAATGTCCGTTCAGATACTTCGTCGTTGAGTGGATTACGAGGTCTGCTCCGAGCGCAATCGGGTTCTGCAGGGCAGGGGACAGGAAGGTGTTGTCGACGGCCAACAGCGTGCCGGCTTTCTTGGCTGATGCTGCTATTGCAGCGATATCAACGACGCGCATCAGTGGGTTGCTTGGTGTTTCCACCAGTATCAACTTTGGCTTGCGCTGAAAGGCTTCCTGAAGGGCTTCGGAATTATTCTGATCCACGAACACAGCCTCGAAGTGGCCGCGTTCAGCTCTTTGCTGAATTAACCTGTAGCTTCCGCCGTAACAGTCGTGGGGCGCGACCAGCAGATCACCCGGCCGCAAGAGAGAAAGCACAAGATCGACCGCCGACATTCCGGACGATGTGACAATGGCGGAGGTTCCACCTTCGAGCGATGCAAGAGTATCGGCAAGCAGGCTGCGTGTCGGGTTGCTGGTACGCGAATATTCATGAGTGCGGGGGGCAGCATAGCCATCAAATGCGTAGGTGCTGGAAAGGTAGAGCGGAGGGGTGACGGAGCCGAACGCCGGGTCTTTGGCGACGCCACGTGTAGCTGCAATTGTTTGTGGCTTGAGATCAGGCATTTCGTTCCTCGCAGGTCGTTGTTGCGTTGGACCTTTAAGCCTTCTGATTGCACTGTGCAAACCGTCTGTCTGCCTGCGCGGGAAAATCATAGTATAGTTCGATCGAGGGCGGGATTTACCGGCCTCAGGGTTGAGCCTGCGCAAACCTGGATCCGCGAAATTCGGACAAAGGTGGCGGATTGCTCCCCGGAGCGCAGATTCATGTGCTGCTTGTGCTCCCAGCGTCCTCTTGGCGCATGCGCTCGCGAAGGCCGCCTTCGATTGTCAGTCCGTCGTTCATTGGTTCGTGGATGGCGCCGGTCGTGACCGGGGTGGGGGCGGCTTTCTCGGATTCACTCTTGGCGATCTTGGCCGACAGCCACTCGGTCAGGTCCGGGAAAAGGTGATGCGAGATACTCGACCCCTTCGCCTTCCATCCGACGGGCTGTTCCTCCTTGGGGTTCAGGCAGGCTTCTACGATTGCGTCAATTACGATTCGCGGATTGTCCATCGCGGCCATCCGAGGTTTGTGGCCCGTGTAGTTTGCCGCGTGATGCCACCAGGGCGTATCGACAGCCCAAGGCATTATCGTTCCGACTTTGATGTCGTCATGGTCTGCCAATCGCAATTCCTCGTTCAGCGAACGGCTCAGGCTTAGTACCGCGGCCTTGGTGGAAGCGTAGGTGTTCTGCAATGCCAGCGGCGTCTCGCTGTCAATCGAACCGACATTGATCAGTGTGCCATGACCTTGAGCCTGGAACTGTCGAAGCGCGGCGTGGGCACCATAAATCAGCCCTTTGAGGTTCACGTCCACCACGCGTGCATGGTCTTCTATCGGGATGTCCCAGAAGAAGCCGATCGCACCGACACCGACATTGTTTACCCAGACATCAATCCGGCCGAATTGCGAAACCGTCATCTGCGAAAGACGGGCGATATCGGACGGATTGCTGACGTCAGTCTCTACCGCCACTGCCTTTCCGCCCGTCGTGGTGATCTCCGCAACGACGTCATCAAGCATGTTCTTACGCCGCGCCGCGACGATGACCGTCGCGCCCTCACGGGCGAGTTTCAGCGCTGCGCCGCGTCCAAAACCGCTGGACGCTCCTGCCACTACGATGATCGCCTCGTTCAAGGTCGTCGGTCGCATCTGCATCTCCTCAAGGTAGTTGTACCAATCGGCAAACAGCGAATGCTCGAATAGGTTCCGATGCGGGAGCTTTCGCACTGCTCAGTCGTATCGGAGCGCGCCGACGTTTGATGGTTGGAAGTCCATATCCCCAGGCACTCTTTTGATCCGACGTGGACGGGGCCAGTTGGGGAACCGGCTGCCTCCAACCCCATTGAGAGTCAGGCGCCGAACGCGCCATCGATGGTATGCATCGCGCCCGTTACAAAGCCCGCTTCCGGCCCCGCCAGCCAGGCTGTCATGCCTGCAACTTCGTCCGGTCGCCCGTGCCGCTTGATCGCCATGAAGCCATGCAGCAGTTCTTTCATCGGACCGTCCGCCGGGTTTGCATCCGTATCAATCGGCCCGGGCTGCACGACGTTCACGGTGATCCCGCGTGGCCCAAAATCCCGTGCCAACCCTCGCGCCAGCCCCTGCAGGGCGGACTTGCTCAGCGCGTAGGAGGCCATACCCGCAACCGGCATGCGGTCACCGTTCACGGATCCGATCACGATGATCCGTCCGCCCTCCGGCATCTGCCGCGCCGCCTCGACAGCGGCATGGTAGGGCGCGTGAACGTTGATCCTGAACAGTCGGTCGATCACGTCCGGGTCCTGTTCCAGCGCATCGCCGAAGATGCCTATCCCGGCATTGACAACCAGCACGTCCAGCGGCCCGCTCTCGCGCACACGGGCGATCACGGCATCCCGGTCAGAACTGTCAGTCAGGACTGCCGTGCTACCGGTCTCAGCCGCCAATAGTTCGGCGGCCTCACGCGACCCGGCATACGTGAATGTCACTGCCGCACCCTCCGCTGCGAATCGCTGCACAATCGCTGCCCCTATCCCCCGGCTGCCGCCAAGCACCAGCACGGACTTTCCCTGAAACGTGGCCATGAGGCCCTCCTTGAGTTATTCTGTACGAGGCGCTACATAATAGCTCGAGAACAAGAGTCAAGGTATTGTGTAATAAAGACTACAGAATCGTTACGCCCCCGCGGCCGGCCACGTGGCTTTGACCCCGCGCAAGCGGTCGCCACAGCTCAGCGTCTGTTCCATGCGCGCGGTTACGACGCCGTCAGCGTCGCGGACGTCACTGACGCGCTTGGCATCAACCCGCCCAGCTTCTACGCCGCCTTCGGCAGCAAGGCGGGGCTCTACGCACGCGTTCTCGACCGTTACGCTGGAACCGGTGCCATACCGCTCCCAGAACTTCTGCGTCCTGATCGTTCGGTCGCAGAGACTCTTGGAGCAGTGCTGGAGGAAGCCGCCCGCCATTACGCCGCAGATCCCGACACCACCGGCTGTCTCGTACTGGAAGGGACCCGCAGCAATGATCGGGCTGCACGCGAAGCTGCTTGTGTCTTCCATAATGCGGCCGAGGATATGATCCGCGACTACATTGCTGCCCGCTATCCACAAGAAGCCGAGAGTCTGACGGATTTCGTCAGTACCATGATGGCAGGTCTGTCCGCGAAAGCCCGTAACGGGCACAGCCTTGACCGGCTTCTGGTGAGCGCGCGCCTTGACAGCCTTGCTCTGGCGCAGAAACTTCCTGCCTAAGCGCCTTGTGCAACTGCTCTCGGGAATAAGAGACAACCAGGCGTCATGGCAAACCAGACTGCTACCCGCCATCGCCGAAACGCAAGTGTACCCTTTATACCGGCGACCGCATGCGCAGCCGCCGAAGGTGCATGTTGGCACAGGATATTCGGGCGTCCGTGAGGTCGCTGAGACGACAGGCGTGTCCGGGTTGCTTAATTCAACCCGATGGCGCGATCCCAGTATGGCGCGGCAATCTGGAGATGCGAAATTCAAGTTGATTGTCGTGCCATGGGAGCCAAATACCGTGCTAAGCAGGGGCATGTTTGAATCTTATCTAAGCCGATGGAAACTGTCTCCTGACGGTGCGCCGATTACCACGCCCGCTGCCCACCTTCTACCGGTTCTGAAGAATGGCAAGCCAGCGATGCTCAAGCTGTCCCACGATGCTGACGAACGGCTCGGCGGTGTGCTCATGGAATGGTGGGGCGGGGATGGGGCCGCACAGGTGTTTGCCCGCGACGGGGATGCCATGCTTATGGAGCGCGCTACAGGCCCAGCATCCCTGAGTGACATGGCCCGGACCGGGCGGGACGACGAGGCATGCCGTATCCTCTGCACAGCCGCCACCCGACTGCATGCGCCTCGATCCAAGCCCTTGCCGGAACTGACGCCCCTCGGAGACTGGTTTAAGGACTTGTGGCCCGCAGCTGCGAGGCATGGTGGTATTCTCGCCCGCAGCGCAGAAACAGCCCGTATGCTCCTGGCAGAACCGCGTGACGTAAACGTACTCCATGGTGATCTGCATCATGATAACGTGCTCGACTTCGGCGCACGAGGCTGGTTGGCCATTGACCCGAAACACTTGATCGGCGAACGCGCATTTGACTTCGTCAACATCTTCACCAATCCCGACCTAGCAGATCCCACGCGACCGGTGGCAACGCAGCCTGAACGATTCGAGCGTCGGCTGGACGTCGTCGTCGCGTTGGCCGGACTGGAGAGGCAGCGTCTTCTATCGTGGGTGCTGGCGTGGACCGGCCTTTCGGCTTCGTGGTTCCTGAGCGACGACAATCCTCTCGCCGAGATTGACCTGCAGATCGCCGCATTGGCTGCTGCAGAGCTAGATCGATAGGGAGCTCTGATTAGTTCCGGAGGTCCGCTTTCCACCACATTGCAGCTTTTGGACAGTGCCACTTAGTGCTGATTATCAGTGTCAGTTAGCGATCAAGGTCAGACTATTCTGTGACCTCAATCTAACAGTGAACCGTCGGCAAGTGTCCCAAAATGGCTTTGACGAGCGGGAAGTGGATTCGCTACGCTCTTTTCAGGGAGCTTGTCATGTCAGGATACTTCGGCGAGGAAGCGCAACAGCGAATGCAGATGCAGGCCGAGGCAAGTGTTGATTTCATCAATGCGACTCCCGGCGCATGCCAGACAGGTCGCACCATGGGGTGCGATGATCCAGATCGGCTCGGCTGGGAGCGTATTGTCGAGTTCCTTGACCGCGACGGCATCTGCGGCTTCCGGCTCCTTTCGACGATCAAGGCGGACGAGATCAGGACGCGTCTGGCCGGGGAGGGCTACCGCTTCGATACCTGGGACGTCTTCCTCGCCGACCGGGCAACAGCGCTGGCTGCTTCCGGATCAATCATCTCCCGTGGCCTGCCGGATGGGTTGGTCGAACTTGAAAGGCCAACAAGCGCCGAAAGTGCATATACTGGACGCATCCAAGCATTGATGGGGGCGAGTGGTATCGTACCGTTCTCGGGCTCACTACTCACCGGAGCCATTGGATCAGGAACGACGGTAGCTATCGGTGATCGGGATGGAAATGTGATGGCCGCAGCGCATGGTTATCTGCCACACAATTCCTATAGCCCGTACCACCGCTACGCTTGGGGCGGACTTGTTGCCGTGGCGGCGTCGCAGCGAGGCAAGGGACTTGGCAACTATGTCAATGCCCGCATGGTCGTGAGCGTGTTCCGCGACCTCGACGTTACACACATTTATGAACTCGTTTCTACCACCAACGTCGCCTCGCGAAAAATGGTCGCTTCCTGCGGGCTCCATTTTGAACCGACCTTGATATGCGGGGTTATTACACGAAACGACAGCGCGCGGTTCACACGATAGCCATTATAACTTTACACGGTCTACCAATCGGCAGCTTACTGCACTGCTCATCCCAACTGGACTGTCTGGTTCGGCCCTGTTCTACCGTCTGCGACAAGCAAAAGAACGGAAAGTTTCGTATTGCTCCAGGAACAAGTTGAACGACAACAATGAGGTCGTGTTCCGAACGGCGCTATTCGGGCAGCCATTTGCGCCTGGTTTCCGGAACGACCGCTCCCAGCTCAATCTGGCGAACAATCACGCAAGTGGGGCGACACGTGTCATGTGGTCGCGACCTGCGCCTGGTGCCGCCAGTTGCTTCGCGTCGCAGCTATTCATGTCTTGAGGAAATCGATGAGGGCGCGCAGCGGGGGAGGGGTCTGCCTGCGGCTGGGATGATAGAGAAACACTCCGTCGAACGGCGGGCACCACTCGTCCAGAACCTTTTCAAGGGCGCCGGAAGCCAGATCTCCGGCGACGTCCTGCTCCATGTGGAGGCTTACGCAGGCGCCCGAGCGTACGACCGCCAGCGCCAGGTCTGTGGAGTTGCAAATCAAGGGACCATCGACCCTCTGGCGTACCTCTTTGCCGTCTTTCTTGAACTCCCACGGGCTAACCGTCCCACCGCTGAGATTGTGGTAGCTGATACATCGATGGTGCCTCAGGTCGCGTGGATGTTTCGGCTTGTCATGCCGGGCCCAGTAGTCCGGCGAGGCGACCACGACATGGCGCAGTGGCTGGCCAATACGCACGGCAATCATGTCTTTTGCCACATCGTCGCCGAAACGTAGCCCCGCATCAAACCCGCTGGTCACAATATCCTGGAATCCATCATCGACGGTGACCTGCACCGTGATGCCAGGATGCGCGGCAAGAAACGCCGGGAGCCGTCTTGCAAGGTAGGTGGATGCGAGCCAGTGAAAGGTCGTCAGCCGAACGATGCCTTCCGGTTCGTTGCGCCAGTCAGACAGGGCGGCGAGACCTGCCTCGATCTCGGAAAGTGCGGGGCCGAGGCGTGTCAGCAGGGCGTCACCGGCCTCCGTTGGTGCAACAGACCGTGTGGAACGGGCCAGGAGACGCACGCCAAGACGCTCTTCCAATCCGCGCATGGCGTGACTCAGAGCGGAGGGTGACACGCCGATTTCCGCTGCAGCAGCAGTGAAGCTGCGTGTCCGGGCGACTGCCGCGAATGCGGCCAGATCGTTGAGAGGTTGGCGCGACATTGATGAATATTCCTCACAGGCTCATGGCATGGATAACAGCTAATCTCCAACGAGGCATCCTACTATCTTCCGCGTCAACAGTGATGAAGGAGACGAACGATGCAGATGACAGATTATCGTAGCTTTGGCCGCTCCGGCCTGATCGTCAGCCCGATGGCGCTTGGCACGATGACTTTTGGCGCGGGTCGCTGGGGCGCTGACGAGGCAACCGCGCGTACGATTTTCGACACCTATGTCGAGGCCGGGGGGAACATGATCGACACCGCTGACGTATACAGCGGCGGCGAGAGCGAAAAGATGCTGGGCCGTTTTCTCTTGGACAGTGGGTTGCGGGACCGGCTGGTGGTCTCGACCAAGTCCGGGTTTCCACGGTCGGAAGGGACACCCATGCATGGCGGCAACGGTGCCTTCAACATCCGGGCGGGAATTGAAGGTTCACTGAAACGGCTCGGGACCGACCGGATTGACCTTTATTGGGTGCATGTCTGGGACCAGACAACCCCCGCGGAAGAAGTCCTGCGCACACTGGTCGATGCCACGACGCGGGGTGAGATCCTCTACTATGGTTTCTCCAACACGCCGTCGTGGTACGTGGCAAAGGTGGCGACACTGGCCGCTGCGCACGGGCTGCCAGGACCTGTCGGTCTGCAATACGCCTGGTCCCTGGTAGAGCGCGGTGTGGAATTGGATGTGCTTCCCATGGCGCAAGAATTCGGGCTGGGAATGATGCCGTGGAGCCCTCTTGGCGGCGGTCTGTTGACTGGGAAATACGGCCGCGAGAAGTTGGCCGACGCGGCGCGCAGTGCACAGGTGCCGAACGGCACCGAGGAGCCCAGCGACCAGCCACGCGAACGCTTGAGCGGCGCCAACCCCTATGGCGGTATGCTGTTCACCGAAAAGAACTTCGAGATTGTCGATACAGTGCGCGAACTGGCCGCAGAGCTTGACGTGCCCATGGTGCAGATCGCGCTGGCTTGGGTCTTGGGCCAGCGTCACATGGGCTCGCTTCTCCTGGGCGTCAGCCGGCTCGAGCAGTTGAAAGGTAACCTTGCTGCCCTGTCCCTGTCCCTGAGCGACGAGCAGCGCAACCGCCTTGATGCGGTGAGTGTCCTGCCTGCGCTCAACCCCTATTTTATTTTCCGCCTCCCGAGTGAGATGATTTTTGGGGGAATGCGGGTGACCCCCTTGGGAAAGGGATGACACGAATGGGCGAAGACTTCGGTACTCGCGCGGCGGATAAAACCGGGCTGGTTAATCTGGCAGTTTTGCCCGCATGGCTGCCGTCACGAGCCGGTGGCGGCAACAGCAGTTTCCATCCCAAACGTGCCGTTCTGTCGCCGAGCTCATTGCAGCGATTTAGGCCGAGCGGTCATTGAAACGGGGTGGAGGCGTTTAGTCGGTTTTGAGCTTTGAGCTGCCGATAGCGGACCTCACACTCCGGTTGTCTCATCAGCTCGACCGTATTGGCTGGGTGGCATGCCGGTGAATTTGGAGAATGCCACGCTGAACGCGCTGGCCGATCCATATCCGACACGCCTTGCGATTTCCTTGATGCCTCCATCTCGACGCCGCAGCATGTCCTTGGCGAGCGCCATGCGCCACGACAACAGATATTCCATTGGAGCCATGCCCGTCTGCTTCTGGAAACGATCGAAGAATGCGGAGCGCGACAGTGTCGCGGCACTCGCCAACTCGTCTACAGTCCACGTCCTTGACGGCGCGTCGTGCAGAAGACGGATCACTGGTCCCAGTTGCCTGTCCGCCAAACCGCGAAGTAGTCCGGGCGTTTCTAGTCCCGCCGCATCCGAACGCAGAGCCTCTATCAACAGCAATTGCAGCAAGCGCTCGAGCACGATGCCTTTCGCGGCCCGCTCCGCTCTCGCTTCCTCCCGGATCATACGCACAAGGTTGGTGAGGCGGGCCTGACCGCGGATAAGCAGTAGACGAGGCAATAATGCGAAGACGAGTGTCGTGTCAGGCGTTCCGAATGCAAGCTGCCCGACGAGGGCACGCATATTGGGCTGCCCAGCCGGATCACCATGGCGCGTTTCATCGCCGAGCTTTGTAACCCGTAATGGATCTTCGCCATTATCCGCCTCGTCGTCGCTAGACATGGTAAAAGCGTACGCCGCTGGGATGAGGACAAAGTCATCCGCTTCCAGGCGGATATCGGGTTGACCGTTGATCGATAGCTTTGTCGAACCTTCGAGAATGACCGCAAAGAAGGGACTACCGTCTCCAGCGCCGTTCACCCGCCAGTGGCCGGACCCGCTCGCCATCTTGGAGAAGGGCAAGCTCGGCTGCAGCATCGATACGATTTCGGCCAACGGGTCGATCATTCGGACGATCTCTAACGCAATCAGGATGCTGCGTTATAGTAAGTCCGAGGCCGACTGTCCACATAAGCGTCGTATCCACGCAAAGGACATTTCCATGAAAACCATTCTCATCACCGGCTGCTCCTCCGGCTTTGGTCTCGACACCGCCAGGCACTTCCTCGAACAAGGCTGGAAGGTCGTCGCCACGATGCGGTTACCAAAGTCAGACCTTTTGCCGGCATCCGATAACCTGGTCCTGCTGCCGCTGGATGTCACGGACGATGCAAGCGTTCGCAACGCTGTCCAGGCAGCGGGTCCTATCGATGTGCTGGTCAACAATGCCGGTATCGGTTGGCTCAATGCGCTTGAGGGAACACCGATCGACGTTGCCCAGTCAATCTTCGAAACCAACACCATCGGAACCATGCGTATGGTCCGTGCCGTCCTGCCGCAGTTCCGCGAGCGCGGGGCCGGGCTCATCATTAACGTGACATCGAGCGTCACGATGAAGCCCTTGCCCTTGCTATCCGTCTATACGGCCAGCAAGGCTGCAGTGAACGCTTTCACGGAATCCCTGGCACTTGAACTGCAGCCGTTGGGGATTGCGGTAAAGATCGTCCTCCCGGGCGCGGCACCCGACACCAGTTTTGGCAACAACGCGATGGCCCTGCTGACCGCGAATGGCGGTTTCCCGGCCGCCTATTCTGGTTTCGCCAATGGCGTTATCTCCGCCATGCGAACACCGGGTGCGCCCAAGACGCTGTCGTCGGATGTTGTCGACGCTGTCTGGCGAGCAGCCACTGATCCGTCCGCGCCGATGCGTATTCCTGCCGGCGCCGACGCCGTTGCATTGCAGCAGTAAATTGACCGCCATTGGCGCCGCCCAGAAGACGGCGCCAAAAGCCACGTTGATGCAGCATTCCCTGGGGCGCCATGTCGACCATGTCTAACAGTCTGAATTTGGCATCGGTCTTCAGCCGTCGTCACACCGCATTCGAAAGCATTACGACTTTTGCCATTGTGGCCTCCCTGCTCTACTTGAGCGCTTGCATCCTGGCCCATTTACGTTGGGAGTTCATCTTGCCTTTGCGCTGAACCCGGTGATGTCTATTCTAAACCGCCGGCTTTGCCTGCCTTACCTAGCCGCTGCTGCAGAATAATGCGGCCATCATCGCGCTGCGGCCCGCATCGAAAAACCTGAAGGAAGGGCGATAGACCACTTTCGGAAAGGAAGTGAAATTAGCTGTCGTTCCAAAAGCAGGATCTATTAATCGAGGGCTTGCGCCTTCCCCCAGTCAGGGAGGGCTGATAGACCGGCTCCGGTGCTCTCGAAACCGATGTCAGGTTGTCTAATCGCACCCCACCCGTCAAGGTAGTCTTTGCAGCACTTCGTCGGTATCGGTTTGCGGACAAGGCAATCCGATATGGATCTGATCTTTTGTTCAGGTCCTCAGCGGCTATGTCATCTTCGAGAGCTGTCCGGTGCCGGGAGCAGGGTTGTCTGCGCGGTCGGCAGAGGCCGCCGCATGATGGGTCTTCGCAGGTAACGATCTTCCTATGTTTTGTACGCAGTCGCGATGATCTGCAGCCTGACAAACGGAATGATCGAACCCACGTCCGCAGCAGGGACGCTCAGTGCATCAAATCAGACCTGATGCGCCGAGGGTATTGGGCTGGCGATGCTTATGCGGCAGCGCCTGCCGATGCGTTGAATACTTCTCCCGTTGTAAGCATGCTGTGCATAATGACGGAAAGCTTCCTGGCAACCGCCACCGCAGCGCGCTTGAAGCCCAGACGCTCCCGCAGCTTTGTTCCCCAGTCTTTGAGACTGCTCTCTGTCCGGGCAGTGGTTCGCGTGAGGATCACCACTGCGGCCTCGTAAAGCAGGCCCCGAAGATGGTTGTCGCCGCGTCGAGAGATATGGCCGTCATAATCAACCTCACCGGACTAGTATCGCCGTGTCGTCAGCCCAAGCCAGGCACCAACCGAGCGCGACGTTTTGAAGTTGGCTGGGTCCTCGATTGCCGCAACATAGGAAATGGCCGTAACGGCACCGATACCCGGGATTGTCATTAGCAGCTTCGTAGCCTGACTCGCTCTTGCCGCTGCCAGTAGCTGACGGTCCAGATCTGCTGTCCGCGTACGGATACCGCGCCACGCATCGAGAAGCGGTATGATAATCCGTGCAAGATCATCATTCCCCTTCAAAAGCCCTCGCACATTGCCATCGAATACCCGCCCCGTTCCTTTGGGAACGACGAGACCAAATGTTTTCAATAGTCCCCGGATCTGGTTGCTGAGCTGAACTGATATGCTCAAAAGCTGATTGCGTGCCCCGACCAGCGTTCGTGTCAGCATGCTGTCGAATGACTTGACCCGAACTTCCTTGTAGAAGCCGGCCTCTGCCAACTGCGCCAAACCATCGGCGTCATTGGCATCCGTCTTGTTCAGCGTCTCGTCCAAGACTTTCTGAGCGTGCCGGGCTTCGATGCAAATCGCCGGCAAACCTTCAGCCGTCAGCGCATGATAGAACCACGTCGAGAGTGGCCCGGTCTCAAAGACAACGCGTTTTGCGTTCGGGGCATGCTTCCGGATCATTTGGGCCAGAATGTGCGGATCGGAAGGGCATTTTCCGCGCCAGATCCGCTTGTCGTCCATACGAATGGCGATCGCGGTGTCTTTCAACGAAACATCTAATCCGATATATTGCGTCATGGTTGCCTCCTGATTGGTTTTTGGGCCCGGTCGAATCGTGAGCCCGTATTTTCATACTATCGGGGGCAACCAGCCAATTCAGCCATCATCCAGGAACATGGCCGGAGGGAATCGCGCCGCGATTACCCCATGTTTTGTCCAATTCAACCATTGATGTTATCTGCGCCACTCACCTCCTTAGCGAAGGCAAGGAGGCGCTCGGCGAGGTGAGCTGGCTGCTCCTGTTGGATCCAGTGACCGGCGCCTTCGATGAGCTGGATGTCACCCATCCTGGTCGTCGCCGTCGTCCTCATTCGGTCGAGCGCACCCGGCGACACATAGGTTGCCCAATCGCTTTTCCCACCAATGAAGAGTGCCGGAACATCGATCGTCCTGCCCGAAAACAGGCGCAAGTCAGCACTCAAGGCAGGATCGGCATAGACGCGGTAGGTCTGCAGGGCACCCTGGAACCCAGTGCGGCCATACTCCTCCGCATATACGGCGAGTTCGGACTCAGTGAGCCAATCGCAGCCTCTGACCTCGGCTTCCGTCGGTTGGAATGGCGCGACGTTCTCGGGCATCGTCTTGCCGCGTTCCATGACATAGTAGGTCGGCAATTGTGCTAATTCTTCAGGAGTTGGCGCCTTTAACGGATGGGGAATGTTGCCTGACCAGTCCGCGCTTTTGACATGGAAGAATGTACGCAGGAACGTGTGTAAGCCTTCAGAGGGATGTGAAAGGTCTTGGTTCGCTTCCCGAGTGCTCAGATATTGTTGGTAGATCATCCGAGGCGGGCTGAGTGCTGCGAGCGCAGTAGCCAACTGCACACTGGTATTCAGTTGCACTGAAGCGGCGCCTCCCTTCGCGGTGTTGAACGGAAATGCCGGCACCCCGGGAAACGGCGCGCTCATCAGAACCACCGAGGGGAAGACATCGGGCCGGGCTATCGCACAATAGGCCGCGATGGGTGAGCCGAAATCGTGCCCAACCAGCATAGCAGTTCGCTGATACCCCAAGGCTGAAACCAACCCGAGCGCATCGCGGGTCACGTTCAGAATACTGAACGGTCCGAGCTCGCTGTCATAGTCATTTGACCAGCCGGTGGTGCGACCGAAGCCTCGCTGGTCGGGCGCCACGACATGATAGCCGGCGTCGGCCAGCAGCGGCATCAGGTGCCGCCAGCCATAGGCCAAATCCGGAAAACCGTGCAGCAGCAGCGCGAGCGGCAGGCCAGGGCTTTCAAACCCGGCCTCAAGAACATGAACATCGAGGCCGTTGACCTTGTGGATCATGCGCGAGCGGACGCCTGTGGGGAGCGTCCCTCGGCCATAAGGTATGTAGTCATGTCAACTTCCTTCGGGTTTGCGAGAGCGGGTCGAAGCAAAGCTGCAACCATACTGCCGCCCCCGCGCCCATCCCTCGCTTCAGTGCAGATATTGTCTCAAATATTTCGCCCTACGGAAAACTGTTAGACAATGGAGCGCAATACGCCACCGTCCACGCGCAAGGCTGCGCCGGTCGTCGCCGAAGCTTGTTCCGAAGCAACATAAATCACCATGTTCGCCACTTCTTCTGTAGTTGCGAAACGTTGGATCAGCGTGGTTGGGCGCATCGTTTTCAGAAAGTCCTGTTCGGCCTGTGCGGGCGTGATGCCTTGCTCTTGCGCAACCGATTTCATCCAGTTGGACAGGATTTCCGAATCGGTCGGGCCGGGCAACACCGCATTGACGGTGACGCCGCTGCCGGCAACAAGTTCGGCCAACCCGCGCGATACGGCGAGCAACGCGGTCTTGGTCACTCCGTAGTCGATCATTTCCTTCGGGATGTTCACCGCCGATTCACTACTGATGAACACCACGCGTCCCCAGCCGCGTGCCGTCATCTTCGGCAGGTAATGGCGCGCCAGGCGCACGCCGCTGAGCACGTTGACGTGGAACAGGTCGAGCCATTCTTCGTCGGTTTGATCGAAGAAGTTGTTCGGGCGCGCGGTGCCGGCGTTGTTGATCAGGACGTCGGCATCGGGCGCGTGCGCGATCAGCGCGGCGCAGCCTTCCGGCGTGGCGATATCGGCAGCAACGCCATGCAGTTCTGCCTGCGGCAACAGCGCGCGCATTTCGCGCAGCGCCATGTCCACGCGTTCCTGCGTGCGGCCATTGACTACGACCGACGCACCAGCGCGTGCCAGCCCTTCGGCAATCGCTCGGCCAATCCCGGCGGTTGAGCCGGTCACGATAGCTTTGCGGCCTTTGAGTTCGATGTGCATGTGATTCTTCTCCGGTGGATGGCGGTTCAAGTGACGGCGTTCGCGGCTTCGGCTCCGCTCCGCGGATAGCCGCCCCACGCGATGCGTGTCGGCTGTTCAGCCGAGATCGACGTTCATGGCGAAATCCCAGGTGCCGGCGCCGTTTTTGGCCAAGCCGATCATCATCAGGCCGAGCGCCTCGAGCGACTGGGCCATGTGCAGGCCGCCGACATCCAGCGGACGAAGCCCGAGACTCTCGAGGAAGGTCGAGACGCGCGCCTTCGCCTCGGCGTCGTCGGCCGCGATGAACGCGTCGAGCCGTCCACCCTTGGCAAGTACGTGACCGAAGATCGTGTTGAACGCCTTCACGACATGCGCGCCGGGGACGCCGTTAGCAGTCTCCTGCGCACTGGAACTGCCGGAGGGAGTGACAAGGCCCGAAAGGTCGGGGGCAACCGGATTGGCGATGTCGATAACAACCTTGTCGTCGAGCGCGTCCCCAAAGTCGGCCACCGCAGCCGCCGCGCCGGAGTAAGGCACAGCGAGGATCACGATGTCGCCCTTCGGCGCGGCGCCGTATGTCCCAGTGGTCGCGCCGGATCCGAGCCTGTCGGCCAGCGCCTGCGCCTTGGCGGGGTCGCGGTTGACCACCTCGACGGTATGCCCGGCCTTGGCGATGCGGCCGGCGATCGCCGTGGCCATGTTTCCTGCGCCGATGATGCTGATAGTGCTCATGTTCAGTCTCCTAAAAATTACAATGTTGTTCGTGATTTCTACGCGGGTCAGCCGGCCGGGAAGTAATGGCCATTGTCGAGATCCGCGATCAGACCCGGCTGAGAGGGTTCCCAGCCGAGGGTTTGGCGGGTGATAAGATTGGACGCCGGGACATCCAGCGTGACCAGATTGGCGAGGAACCCGAAGTATCCCGGCAGCATCAAGACGTCTGCGGGAATGGGCACAGCAGGCAGCTTGAGGCGGCCGCCAATGGCCTCGGCGATCTCGCGGAACGGGATGCCCTCGTCGCCGACCGCGTGCCAGTATTTGCCAGCTGGGCCTTTCTCCAGCGCCAGGCGGAACAAGGCGGCGAGATCGCGGGCATGTACGGCCGGCCACAAGTTCGTGCCGTCTCCAGGATAGCCCATCACGCCCTTTTCTTTCGCAAGCCCGATTAGCAGTGGGAGGAAGCCGGCACTATCGGTCGCGCTGTGCATGATGGGAGGGATACGCACGATCGAGGACCGGACGCCCTTCTCGGCCAGGCCAATTACCGCAGTCTCCACGATGTTACGAACCCGCAACGTACCCTTGTATCCGCCGCCGGGAAGAGCCGGGTCGATCTCGGTGGCTGGTCGGCCCAGGCCTTCCCAACTGGGCGAACCAACGCTTCCCGACACGACCAGCGGCTTTCCGGTCCCAGCCAGTGCCTCGCCATAGGCGAGCATGATCCGGCGCTCCGCGGCGGCCACGGCGTCGATGCCGCCGGATGGAAGCAGATCCTGCCTGTGCGCGACGTGGATGACACCGTCGGAGTCGGCGGCCGCCACCTTGAGCCCGTCGAGGTCCTCAAGGCTACCGCGCCGAACCTTCGCACCGAGCGCGGTCACTTCCACCGCAGTTGCGTCCGAACGGGCCAGGGCGGTGACCTCGTGGCCGGCGGCGACAAGCTCGGAGATGATGTATGGACCGGAATGGCCGGTCCCCCCAGTGATAAAGACGTGCATGGTACTGCTCCCTATGGGCGCTGCGAGAAGTGGTGGCTTGGTGTGTTCAGCCGTCGAACTCGACCAGGTCCTTGAAGATCAGTTGACCCCAACTGGTTCCGCGCGCCTGGACCAGCAGTCCGCCTTCCGACAGCCCGCCAAGCTTGATCGGTGCGAAACCAAGATTTTCCGCGAGCGCGCCGATCTGTGCTGCAGCGTCTTCATCGTCGCTCGCCAGGAATACGACTCTCCTGCCACCCTTTACGGCCGGATCCTGGTCAAGGGTCGCAGCGATCAAATGGTTGAAGCCCTTGACCAGTTTTGCACTTGAGAAGGCCTGCCCAACGACGGCGGAAGAGGGCTGCTCTCCCAGTTGCTCAGGGGGTACGCCGTAGGCATTGGTCACATCGACGATGGTCTTCCCTTGCCAGTGGGGCAGCGCCTTTGCGACATCCGGGTGGGCCTCGAAACGGACAGCCAAAAAGATGATGTCTGCCTTGACGGCTTCCGCCAGTGTCTTGGGAATGATCGTGGGTCCGATCGCGGCTGCATCGGATGCAAAGCTTTCCGGGTCGCGCGTGGTCGCAACGGATACGTCGATGCCGCTTCGGGCAAACGCCTTGGCCAGAGCCTGGCCGACATTGCCGAAGCCGATAATTGCGTAGCTCATGATATTCTCCTTGAGTTTACCGAGCCCGACGGCGCTCCGAATAACGGCCATCGGCGAACAAGTGGACGAATGGGGGAATCCTTGAGGGCGGCCGCAGCAAGTCTGCCGCGGCCAGCGATTGGGTCACGACCGAATGAAAGCGAGAAGATCAGCGTTCAGCACGTCAGCATTGACGGTCAGCATGCCATGCGAGAAGCCCGGATAGGTCTTGAGCGTGCCGTTTTTGAGAAACTTGACCGACTTAAGCGCAGAGTCCGCAATCGGAACGATCTGATCGTCTTCACCGTGCAGGACGAGGGTAGGTACGGTGATCGCCTTCAGATCCTCCGTCTGGTCTGTTTCGGACCAGGCCTTGATGCCGTCATGGTGGGCTTTGGCGCCGCCCATCATGCCCTGGCGCCACCAGTTCTGGATCACGCCTTCCTGGACCGTGGCGCCGTCGCGATTGAAACCGTAGAACGGCCCGGCCGGAACGTCTCGGAAGAACTGTGCGCGGTTTGCGGCAAGCGCCGAGCGGAAGCCGTCGAACACCTCGATCGGAAGACCTTCCGGATTGCTCGCGGTCTTGAGCATCAGGGGGGTGACGGCCGAGACCAGAACTGCCTTGGCGACGCGGCCGGCCGGTTGGCCATGCCTCGCGATGTAGCGGGCGACTTCGCCGCCGCCGGTGGAATGGCCGATATGGACGGCATTCTTCAGATCGAGCGCTTCGACGACGGCGAAGGCGTCGGCAGCGTAGTGATCCATATCGTGACCATCGGCGACCTGAGCAGAGCGGCCATGGCCGCGGCGGTCGTGAGCAACGACACGATAGCCCTTGGAGAGGAAGAACAGCATCTGGCCGTCCCAATCGTCCGAGGAAAGCGGCCAACCATGGTGGAAGACAATTGGCTGGGCATCCTTTGGACCCCAGTCCTTATAAAAGATGTCAACGCCGTCTTTGGTGGTAATGATAGCCATTTACTTAATCCCTTCAGTAGGTTTGCCGAGCCCGACGGCGCTCCGAACAATCGGATGGAACGCCCGCCGGGCGTAGCGCGTCAGATTTGCGCCAGACCGCCGTCGACGGCGACTTCGCTGGCGGTCATGAAGCTGCTGTCCGACGACGCCAGAAAGGCAGCAGCCGCCCCGAGTTCCGACGGATCGGCCATGCGCTGGAGCGGATTCATCGAGGCGAAGACCTTCTGGCCTTCCTCGCCGAGCGCTGCCTTTGCGAGCTCGGTCGCCGTTGGCCCGGGCGACAGCACGTTGACCCGGATGCCGGTGCCCTTCAGGTCTTCCGCCCAGGTTCGCGCGAGGTTGCGGACAGCCGCCTTGCTCGCGCTGTAGGCGCTCATTGCCGGGGCGCCGGTGGTGCCGGCGCTTGACCCGGTCAGGATGATCGAACCGCCCTCGCCCATCAGCGGAAGCGCCTGCTGAACCGTAAAGATCGTGCCCTTCACATTGGTATCGAAGGTTTCGTCAATGTGCTCGGCGGTAATTTTGCCGAGTGCAAGCTGACTTCCCGCTCCGGCATTGGCGAAGACGATGTCGAGGGTTCCGCGCTCGGCTTTCACCGCCGCGTAGAGCCGGCCGAGGTCGCCGAGATCGGAGACCGAGCCCTTCACCGCGCGGGCATTGGGGCCGAGTTTGGCGACCGCAGCATCGAGCGCTTCCTGGCGGCGGCCGAAGATGAAGACGAAAGCGCCCTCTTCGATGAAGCGCTTTGCAGCGGCAAGGCCGATGCCGGTGGCACCACCGGTGATCACGGCGGTCTTTCCATTCAATCTGGTCATTTTTTCATCCTTCCAGGCTTTCGCCTATGATCGTGTGGGAGGCTCCCGAGAACCTCAAAATGGATCCGTCGCAGGCCGATGTTGAGTGCGGAAGTGCGCATATCGGTGGTGCGAAATCGATCCGGCTGGGCGGCTGACGCGAAGCCACTACCATCGGTTCCGCGGTTCGGAATTCGGCCTCGATTGTCGACATAGG
>JAEWDP010000132.1 GCA_023390055.1 Pseudomonadota bacterium
GGCCTGCCTGGATGTAGATCTCTCGGGCGTGAGCTGCAATCTCCCTGTCGGTTTCCAGCTTTACGGATTTTGGCGCAAAGGGAATTCCGTCCCAGACAGGCTCCGCCGCGTGGCACATCGAACAGCGCGACAAAACAACATCGCGGGCGGCTCCGAAATGGACGTTGGCCGCGAATTTCTGCTGCACAGGCGTCAATAGAGCGTTTTCTTCATCGCCGAAGGATGCCTTTGGAACGGTGGATAGCCACATGATGGCGATGAACAGGAGTAATGTGGCCAGCCAGGTCCAGGTTGGTCGCCCTTTGCGCGCATGGGTCGTATTGAACCAGTGGCGGATAGTGACACCCATCAGGAAAACCAGGGCGGCAATCACCCAATTGAAATGGGTTGCAAAGGCCAATGGATAATGGTTCGACAGCATGAAGAAGATGACGGGCAGCGTCAGGTAATTGTTATGAAGTGATCGCTGTTTGGCGATAACGCCGTATTTGGGGTCCGGTGTGCGACCGGCGATGAGGTCGGCAACCACCACCTTCTGGTTCGGAATGATGATGAAAAAGACGTTTGCCGACATGATGGTTGCCGTGAACGCGCCAAGATGCAGGAAGGCGGCACGTCCCGTAAATACCTGTGTATAGCCCCAGGCCATGGCGATGAGGACGATGTAGAGAAGGATCATCAGGCCCCAGGTATTGCGACCGAGTGGCGACTTGCAAAGCTGGTCATAAACAATCCAGCCGAGTGCCAAAGAGGCGATCGAAATGGAGATTGCCTGCCAGGGGGCGAGTTCCATGACATGGTTATCGATCAAAAAAAGGTCGGCGCCGCCATAGTAGACGATGGCGAGCATCAAAAATCCGGTCAACCAGGTCGAGTAACTCTCCCATTTGAACCAGGTAAGATGTTCCGGCATCTGGGCTGGAGCCACCAGATATTTTTGAATGTGGTAGAAGCCGCCGCCATGAACCTGCCATTCCTCACCATAGGCTCCAACCGGCAGATGTGTCCGCTGGACCAGCCCCAGGTCAAGTGCGATGAAATAGAAGGATGAACCAATCCACGCGATGGCGGTGATCACATGCAGCCAGCGTGCCGCAAATGAAAGCCACTCCCAGGCGATGGCATATTCATACATTGAGAACCCCTTTTTCAGCTCTTTCCCCGAACTGCCACATTGCGAGAAAACGATCTAAGAAGGAAGGGGTGACCTGACGCTGTCAAGATCTTCCGGAACAGGGCCGTTTCGGTTTCAGGTATTGGCTGTGGATTGTCAATTTCAGTCTTGCTGGCACAGAAAACACCGGTAATCCATTGGCGAAACGCACGGAACTTGGAGCATTGCGATGAACCTCTGGGTAGATAAGCCAATGATGCATCGCATCCACTGCCTTTAGCGCAATCCGGCCTGGTGTGCGGAGAATTTCATGTATCATCCGCGCGGTCTGTGATGGTGTCGTTGATGGCATTGTTGCAATTGAAGATGGTCAGGAGTTCGACGGCAACCATTGCTGCAATGACGGCCGGGCGACTGTCCTTTACAATATTCCCACCAATTGGCAGGACGAGCCGATCGACCAGATCTGGTGCACCGCCCTCGCGCCTCAGCCAGTTTGTAAAGGTGGCACGTTTGGTAAGAGAGCCGATCATACCGACATAGCGGAGATCCGGGCGCATAAGGGCTTCGCGAGTTATCAGGAAATCAAGTGCATGGTCGTGCGTGAGAACGACTGCGGCACCCCCTGACGGTATATCGGCGATCGTCGCCTCCGGCATTGCCGCGTGCCGTGTTGCGACGCCTGCAGGAAGCATTGCAAGAGGTTCTCCTCTTGTCTCGATCACCGTGACTGACAGGGGAAGCGGAACGAGCGCTCTCGCAAGCGCAAGCCCGACATGTCCGGCTCCATAAAGAAAAACTGCCGGGCTTTTTGCCATCTCACGCGTTACCCTTTCCTCGACAAGAGAGCCGAGTTCGGGTGACATCACGGTGAAGGAAAGTGTCGTGTGACCACCGCAGCATTGGCCGATCTGCGGGCCAAGCGGAACGTCCATGATCGACATGCCTTCTCCGCCCAGAAGTGCTCGGGCATTATTGATAGCCATGAATTCGAGCTGTCCGCCGCCAATGGTCCCCCAGATTGCATTTTCTGCCACCAGCATGAACGTGCCGGATGCGCGTGGAGCCGACCCTTTCGTTCCCACGATTTCGACCAGAATGCTGCTTGGATGACAAGCAAGGAAATCTGTAGGAACGCGTTCTGACATGACAGGATAGGTCATTGCCTTCGGGAGGCTTCGCGACATGGCTTTGCCGGGCTGCCTGCCTGCTTTGACGACGGGTGCTGCAAGGATCTTGGTTTCATTCCAAAGCCTTCAGTCTTTCAACGGCGGTCAGGACTCGTTCCGGTGTTGCCGGCGCATCAAGGCGTGGGCAGATCTTGTAGTTCGCGACGCTTGCCACTGCCATGGATATTGCCTCCAGGACTGAGATCGCCAGCATGAATGGTGGCTCGCCGACAGCCTTTGAACGACCAATCGTCGGCTCGGCATTCTCTGACCATTCGGCAAGCTTGATGTTGAAGGTCCTTGGACGGTCGGACGCCAAGGGGATCTTGTATGTTGACGGCGCATGCGTACGAAGCCGTCCCTTGTCGTCAAACCACAGCTCTTCGGTCGTCAACCAACCCTGACCCTGAACGAAACCACCTTCGATCTGACCGATGTCGATTGCGGGGTTCAGTGATTTTCCAACGTCGTGGAGGATGTCGGTGCGCTCGACGATGTATTCGCCGGTCAGCGTATCGATGGCTACCTGTGAACAGGCAGCTCCATAGGCAAAATAATAGAAAGGTTTGCCGCGCCCGGCCTCCCGGTCCCAATGGATCTTCGGGGTCTTGTAAAAACCGGCCGCGGAGAGCTGCACTCGATCATAATAGGCGGCACGAACCAGTGTATCGAAGGGAACAATCTCATCGCCAACCCGAATGCGGTTTGGAAGGAATTCGACGTCGTCGCGGGCGACCTGCCACTGGCGCATGGCAAATGCAATCAGTCTTTCCTTGATGTGGTTGGCCGCGTCATATGCGGCCATGCCGTTGAGGTCGGAGCCGGAGGACGCAGCCGTTGCGGATGTATTTGGAACCTTACCTGTCGTCGTTGTAGTGACTTTCACCCGCTCAATATCGACGTTGAAGGTGTCGGCGACCACCTGTGCCACTTTCACGTTCAGCCCCTGTCCCATCTCTGTTCCGCCGTGGTTCAGGTGAACTGAACCGTCCTGGTAGATGTGGATCAGTGCTCCTGCCTGATTGTAGGCGGTCAAGGTGAACGAGATACCGAACTTGACCGGCGTCAGCGCAATGCCCTTGCGAATGACGGGGCTGTTTTCGTTGAAGTCCATGATCGCCTGGCGGCGTGCCTGATAGTCGCTCGAAGCCTCAAGTTCCTCGACGATGCGGCCGATGATGTTGTCGTCAACGTCCTGATGATAGGGTGTCAGTGTTCGCCCCGAGCCCGGTTGCCCGTAGAAGTTCAGCTTACGGACGGCCAGCGGGTCCTTTCCAACCGCATAGCCGATCTCCTCGATCATCCGCTCTGCGCCAAGCATGCCCTGTGGCCCCCCAAAGCCGCGAAAGGCGGTGTTGGAGACAGTATGTGTCTTGAGCGGTTTCGAGATGAGGTGAACGTGTGGATAGAAATAGCTGGAATCGGCATGGAAAAGTGCGCGATCTGTGACCGGGCCCGATAAATCGGCCGAATAGCCGCAACGCGCCGAATAAACAGTATCCACGGCATGGATACGCCCCTCTTCGTCGAAGGCCACGTCATAATCAACCAGAAAATCGTGTCGCTTCCCGGTGATGGTCATGTCCTCGTCACGATCGGGACGGAACTTCACCGCGCGACCAAGTTTTTTAGCCGCTATTGCCGCGATACATGCGAACTGGTTGCCCTGGGTCTCCTTGCCACCGAAGCCACCACCCATACGACGAGTGTTGATCGTGACCGCATGATTGGCAATGCCCAGGACATGCGCAACCATGTGCTGCACTTCACTGGGATGCTGCGTGGACGACCAGACCGTGATATCGTCGTCCTCGCCAGGAACTGCGAGCGCGATGTGACCTTCCAGGTAGAAATGCTCCTGGCCACCGATCTCCATGCGGCCTCGCAACCTGTGCGGTGCCTTCCCAATCTCTTCCTTTGGATCTCCACGTTTCAGCACCATCGGCTGGACGACGAACGGGGCATCGTTTTCGAGCGCGCCGTCGATATCCGTCCAGTGGGGCAGGTCGCGGTACTCGACCTTTGCCAGTCTGGCCGCGCGGCGCGCCTGATCACGGCTCTCCGCGATGACCGCGAAGATCGGCTGACCATGGAATTGTACCGTATCGAACGCCAAAAGCGGCTCGTCGTGCCGGCCGGTGGAAGCGATGTCGTTGAACCCCGGGATGTCATCTGCGCTCATCACCCAGATGACACCGGGCGCAGCCTTCACAGCCTCAAGATCCATGGAAACTATTTGCGCATGTGCCCGCTCGGACATGCCGAAAGCTGCATGTGCCGTATCTGCAGGCTCACGAATATCGTCTATATACTGGGCGGTTCCGGTGACGTGCTTGTGCGCCGAGTCATGCCTGAGGGGGGCATGCATCGGACCACTGATGACATCCTTCATTTCAAAGGCCGACTTGTCCATTTCATGCCTCCTCCAGTTCGAAGCGATGCAGTTCGCTTGGAGCCCCCGCGGTCTCGAGGAAGAAGCGGGTCAAAAGGTTCTTCGCGGTCAGACTGCGATATTGCGCACTCGCGCGCCAGTCCGTCAGCGGTGCATAGTCGAGATCAAACATCTCGCGTACGCCAGCAATGGTTGCCCAGTGCCATTCTTGTCCAAGAAGGGCTTCTTCCACGTGCTGTGCCCGTTGGGGCGTGCCGGCCATGCCTCCGAATGCGATGCGCAACACCTTGATGTTTCCATCGTCCAGTTCGAGATAGAATGCTCCGCACAAGGCCGAGATATCCTCGTCACGGCGTTTTGAGATCTTGTAGACGGAAAAATATGACGTTTCCGGGGGACGTGGGACATAGATCTTCTCGACGAACTCACCCGCCATGCGGTCCTGCTTTCCGTAACTGAGGAAGTAATCCTCCAGCGGTATTGTCCGTTTGCCACTGTGCGAGCGCAACGTCAGTTGCGCGCCAAGCACAATAAGGGGCGGTGGCGTATCGCCGATTGGGGAACCATTGGCGATATTGCCACCAATCGTTCCCATATTACGCACCTGGCCGCCGCCAATGCGATCGATCAGTCTGGCCATTTGTGGCAGTTCTTCGGCCAGGACCTCAAGTGCATGAGTATAGGTAACTCCGGCGCCGATGGTCAGCCCCTGATCGTCGATCGTGATTGTCTGCAAGTCACCCAGATGACCGATGAATATGACGGGATCAAGCCGGCGCATCTGCTTGGTTACCCAAAGCCCGACATCGGTTGAGCCAGCAACAATGGTACCGTCCGGTTCGCGGTTGATGACCTCGGCGAGGGCGTCAATGCTTGCCGGAATTATCGTACGGGTCCCGTCCTTTTCGACGGTAATCGTTTCCGGATGCGAAAGTAGCCCCCAAAGCCTGGCAGCAATCTCGGAGCGATTTTTCTCGATCGGGTCAAAGAGTGCACTTGGCCGGTCTGCCGATAGCTGTTCAGCGGCCTTTACGATCGGTTCGTAGCCGGTGCACCGACAGAGGTTTCCTTGCAGTGCACTTTCAATTTCCGGCCGCGATGGCGCTTCGTTGGTGAGCCACAGACCATAAAGTGACATGACGAAGCCCGGCGTACAGAAACCGCATTGCGAACCGTGCTGGTCAACCATTGCCTGTTGCACTGGGTGCAGTGTTCCATCCTTGCCCGCCAGATACTCTACCGTGACGATGTGCGTTCCATGCAACGAGCCCAAGAGGCGAATGCAGGCATTGACGGTCTCGTAACGCAGCGCACCGTTCAAAAGGCGTCCGACAAGGACAGTGCAGGCCCCGCAGTCGCCTTCTGCGCAACCTTCCTTGGTTCCGGTCAGGCGACGCTCAAGGCGCAGGTAGTCAAGGAGAGTTTCGGTCGGGGCAAAACCACTCAGGGTGACATTTTCTTCATTGAGGATGAACTGGATCGCATGTGCCATTGTACTTCTCTTACTGGGCGGTCCAGCCGCCATCTATCGAAATGTGCGTCCCCGTAATCTGCCGTGCCGCGTCGCTTGCCAGGAAGATTGCCGTTGCCGCTACTTCCTCGATTGCTACAAACTCTTTTGTCGCCTGCAGTCGCAACATGACCTCACTCTTTACCTCTTCTTGCGATATGCCGCGTTCGCGAGCCGTATCGGGTATCTGTTTTTCTACCAGTGGCGTCAGCACATAGCCCGGGCATATCGCATTGACGGTAATCCCGAACTCGGCAAGTTCCAAGGCCGCAGTTTTCGTGAGCCCCATGATACCATGTTTGGCAGCCACATAGGCCGATTTGAAGGGTGAGGCGGCAAGTGCATGAGCCGACGCAATGTTGATGATACGGCCCGATCGCCTTTCCTTCATCAACGGGATCACTGCACGCATTGTATGAAACGAACTGGTCAGGTTGATGGCGATGATCCGGTCCCATTCCCCCGTGGGGAAATCCTCGATCCTGGCAACATGCTGGACGCCGGCATTGTTGACCAGCACATCCACCGAACCAAAAGTCTTGCGGGCAAATTCGATGAGACCTGTGATCTCGTCAGGTCTTGCCATGTCGGCACCATGATGGATGACCTGGCCGCTTCCTTGAGCGTCAAGGTCACTTCGGGCAGCTTCAATCTCGTCGGAGCTGCCAAATCCGTTGATGACGACGTTTGAACCCTCAGCTGCGAAGGCTTTCGCAATGCCATAGCCGATCCCGCTGGTGGAGCCGGTGACAATGACGGTTCTGGGCATGCCTGACCTCCCAATCACGGCTTTTGTGCAACGCACTGATTTGGTGAGGGTATGCCCAAATGGGCTGTGCTGGCAATCGGCAAGAAAATTTCATCAACCGTCAGGACCTGACAGAAGGGCGGTGTACGGGCGTGGCAATCAATTGGATGCAACATGAGAGGTGACAGATTTGGTTCCAAACCTTGTGCCTGTCATCAATCAGCAGCCGGCGGAAGCCTCGATGTTGTTCCAGAGGCGGGTGTTTGTGATGAGGTGCTTGTGCCGCTCTCTCCAGTCTGTGGCGCTTGCGCAGGCGTGACTGCGTCACCGGCGGTGGCCGACACCTGATCGGTGCCAATCGGCTCGGCAAGGATGGAACCATCTGCTGCTGCCACACGCCAGACGGTGTTTCCGGCGTCATCGGCGACCAGAAGTGCACCTGTTCCGTCGATGCCCACCCCGACCGGGCGTCCGCGGGCCTGGTCACCCTTGAGGAAATCAGTCACCACATCCTTTGCCATTCCGGCAGGCTTGCCGTCTTCGAACGGTACATAGATGACCTTGTAGCCATTGAAGTGACTGCGGTTCCAACTGCCGTGTTCGCCGATGAAGGCACCGTTGCGAAATTCTTCCGGCAAGGCGGAATTATTGGAAAAGGTCAGGCCAAGAGCTGCAACATGACTGGAGAGCGCATAATCGGGTGCTATCGCCTTCTCGACCATGTCCGGGCGTGGCGGATGGACCCGCGTGTCCACATGATTGCCGAAATAGCTCCATGGCCAACCATAGAACGCACCATCTTGCACAGAGGTCATATAGTCGGGCACGAGATTGGGACCAAGTTCGTCCCGTTCGTTGACGACGGCCCATAATTCACCCGTCTGCGGATGTATTGACAGTCCGTTCGGGTTACGCAGGCCCGATGCAAAAATGCGAAAAGCCCCCGTCTCACGGTCAATCTGCCAGATTGCGGCACGCGCTCTTTCTGCCTCGAGACCACGCTCACCGGCGTTCGAGTTTGATCCGACCGATACATAGAGAAAACGTCCGTCTGGGCCCAGTGCAACATCCTTCGTCCAGTGGTGATTGATCGGGCCACTCAGCAAATCGGTCATCACGCGCGGCTCTTGTGTGATCTCGTTTGTGCCAAGCGCATAAGGGTAGGCGAGCAGGGTGTCGGCTGCTGCAACGTAAAGCGTGTCATCGAACCAGGCGACACCGAAAGGCGAGCCGAGCTCGGTCAGCAAATCATGGCGCTCATCGACCACGCCATCCCGATTGGTGTCACGCAGGAGCGTGATGAGATTGCTCTCCTTTGGTTGAGTTGCGCCACCTCCTGCAAGCGACATGATCCAGTTGCGGATGAAATCCTTCGGTCGCTCCAGCGGTCGGCCATCAGCGGGTGCCTTGCCCTGCACGACAAGAACGTCACCGTTAGGCAGGGTGTGCACAGTGCGCGGATTGGAAAGCTCGGTGGCGTAAGCGCTAATAGTCAGCCCTTCAGGAACGGTGGGTGTTTCGCCTTCTGCCCAACCAATGACTTCGGCCACTTTCATGTCCGGCAGCAATTCTGTCGTCGGCTCCGGCAATACGGGGTCCGGACCGATCTGACGTGTGACGTCAAACTCCGGTTCATCGTTGCTGCAACCCGCAACTGTCAGCAGTAAACCTGCAGCAGAAACGAAGATCAGGGAGCGGGAGAGGTGAAAGTTCAACGTTCGATACTCCAGATTATGCTGGAGCGTCTCTTGGCGGCAAGCCACAGCGTGGCGATGATCATAAGGGTAGTCACAGCAGAAACGGTCATGCCGTTGGGCACTATTGCAGTCCAGCCGTCGCCAGCATGGATGAAACTGTTCAGGATGGCGAGGGCCAGTACGACAATGTAGCCGAGTGCCGGGGCCCAACCAGGTCCCCAGATCCGTGTCGACGGTCGAATAATGTCAAAGATTCCAGCGACAAGTCCAAGGCTGCCAAAGACCAGTCCGGCAAACAGCAGCCATGCAGAAAAATTATGCCACATCATGAAGGACGTTCGCCAATAGGCGATGTCGGTGATGAGCGCCAGGGTAAAGCAGACAAAGGGAAATGGTACGAACAGATTGCGGATTGGAAAGCCGGACCGCCCGGTTGTTGTCGTTGTATAGGTCGTCGTGGCCATGGTAGCGCCTCGGATGCAGACAGGGCAGACACGGTGTTTACGGTTGAGGGTGAATTTTGTTCCACTGGCCGCAGGAATTGTTGCCGTCCGTGCATGGTTCCTGCAGATGGTTTCAACGAGACCAGGAGACTTTGATTGGTAGCGACTTCTGTTGATGCAACCCGTTGACACTCCTTTATCGCATCTGCTCAAACCATCGTCGGTGGCTGCAGGATGCAAGGAGGTACGGGGATGGCAGGGTATGTGTTGGCAATCGACCAGGGGACCACGTCGACGCGGGCGATCATTTTTGATCAGGACATGCAGGTTGTGGGGATCGGCCAGAAGGAATTCACGCAGATCTTTCCAAAATCTGGCTGGGTGGAACATGACCCTGAGGAAATCTGGGGCACGGTCGTGCTCACCATTCGCCAGGCAATCCGAAAGGCAGGGCTCAAGGCTTCCGATATAACCGCAATCGGCATTACCAACCAGCGAGAGACGGTTGTGGTCTGGGAGCGGGAAACCGGACAGGCAATCCACAATGCCATTGTCTGGCAGGATCGACGTACAGCCAGTTACTGCGAAAAGTTGAAACGGCAGGATCTGGAAAAGACCTTTCGTCGCAAGACGGGCCTTCTGCTCGATCCGTATTTTTCCGGTACGAAACTGTCCTGGTTGCTTGCCAATGTGAAAGGCGCACGCGCGCGCGCCGCAAAAGGCGCATTGTGCTTCGGTACCATCGACACTTACCTCATCTGGCGCCTGACAGGGGGCAGGAGCTTCGTTACCGATGCGACCAATGCCTCGCGCACGCTGATCTATAACATTTCTCGCAATGAGTGGGACGATGAACTCCTCGATATCCTGCGCATTCCGGCTGCAATGTTGCCTGAGGTGAAAGACTGCGCGGATGATTTCGGGGTCACGGACGAGCGGTTGTTCGGCGCAGCGATCCCGATCCTTGGTGTCGCCGGTGACCAGCATGCGGCAACGATCGGACAGGCCTGTTTCGAACCCGGCATGCTCAAGT
The DNA here is from genome assembly GCA_023390055.1 of Pseudomonadota bacterium. GTDB lineage: Bacteria > Pseudomonadota > Alphaproteobacteria > Rhizobiales > Rhizobiaceae > Neorhizobium. The sequence goes on from JAEWDP010000132.1 coordinate 10,107, forward strand.
CCACTTATGGCACCGGATGTTTTGCAGTCCTCAACACGGGTGCCGACATGGTCCTGTCCAAAAACCGGCTGCTTACGACCATCGCCTATCGCTTGAACGGTAAAACCACCTATGCGCTGGAAGGCTCGATCTTCATCGCAGGTGCCGCAGTGCAATGGTTGCGCGATGGTCTTGGTGTCATTCGCAAGGCGGAGCAGTCTGGCGAACTTGCCGACAGTGCGGATCCGGAACAAAATGTCTATATGGTTCCCGCATTCACCGGGCTTGGAGCACCCCACTGGGATGCAGAGGCGCGTGGAGCAATCTTCGGAATGACGCGCAATACGGGGCCGGCCGAGTTATCGCGTGCCGCGTTGGAAGCCGTATGCTACCAGACACGCGACCTGCTCGATGCGATGCACAAGGACTGGAAAAGCGACGCAAGGCAGACCGTCCTGCGTGTCGATGGCGGCATGGTTGCATCCGACTGGACGATGCAAAGGCTCGCCGATCTGCTGGATGCGCCGGTTGACCGGCCGACGATCCTGGAGACGACTGCTTTCGGTGTTGCCTGGCTGGCCGGGTCGAGGGCAGGGATCTACCCGGATCGCAAAGAGTTTTCGCACCGTTGGGCGCGAGAACGCTGCTTCAAGCCAAAAATGGACGAGAAGTTGAGAGCCGCAAAGCTTCGCGGATGGAAGGATGCAGTAAGGCGTACGCTGAGCAGCTTTTGAAGGAGCAGGCGGCGGGCTATTCGAAACGCTCGCCGGGATAGACGCCCCAGAGCGATGCCTGATCGACATAACCCTCCAGATCGTTTTGCGGCAAGCTAACTTCGCACCATGTGCCATCACATGTCGCGACCTGCATCAGTACCTTCGGTGAAAGCTTTGCTGAGATACCGGCATTTGAAGAACGCGAAGGCCTGAGCGCGATCGGCTCGTCCAGCCACGGACCGACAACGGCCGTTCGATCGCCGGAAAGCAATGCTCCCGACATCCACCCGGTTACGCCGTCGAAGTCGCGAATACGGCGCCAATTGCCGTATTCCTCCGTGATTTCGAGAGGTATTCCTCGCTGCGTATAGACCCATTTGGCGGCATAATCGGTCGAGGGGCCAACACGCATTCGTGCCTGTGACGCCTTCAGCGAAACGAAGCGGGGGATCGGATAGCCTGTCTCGCGACCCTTCTGGAACCCGGTTGCAATGCTGGATGGAGTATCTGCCGCTACTGCCGGCATGAAGGCCAGCAGCAGGCAGAGCGCGCTGCTTGCAGCAATTGAACGGGCAGCGGTGCGCAATAGGGACGGTATGTCGATCATATATCTGACAGCCTATCTGCGACGGGATTTCGCATGACCATCAATTGCATTTCTCGACTTCGCGCAGTGCTGCAGTGACGCCTTTCAGGGAATAGGCATAACTGGTGTTGGTACCGCGTCTGGAAGTTGCTTCTATAACGAGTTTGCTACCGGCACGCATGGCATTCACCATCTCGGATTCGCGCGCCTTGTTCTTCACCCAGGCGGCATTGTCCTTCGGCGACATGGTGAAACTCTTGTCGTCTACGCGTACCTGAACCTCGGACGAGGGCTTCAGGTTGTAGCCCATGATTGCCTGCGGCGCATAACCGGGACCCTCAGGAGCCACGAGAACGAAATTGTCGCCATGATTGACATTGTTCGGTGCCTCACTGACCGGTACAGATAATGCATAGCAGTTCTTTTGACCGTTTGCTGTGTAACTGTAGACGCCCCAGGCATCGAATTGCTTGATCCGCGAGGGTTGGGCTATCGCTACGGCGGCCGATGCCAGGATGAGAGAAAAAGTAAAGCAGCACGTCCGAGTGAACATTATGCCTCCATCAGTTTCTGTGGGGTAGGTTTGAGGCCTTTTGCGGCCACTTGTGATCAAGACCTAATACAGACACTGACAGTTATCGGGAAGTTAATCTATTGGACAAAAATTGACTTCAACTGGTCACAATGGGGTGAGGTTGAAAGGGCGGCCCGACCGTGCCGCCCCTCGGATGGCAGACCGTTGAACTTAATCCGCGGGCGCATCCATGGCCCAGAGCACACCAAACGGGTCGCGCAACTGACCATAACGATCCCCCCAGAACATGACCTGCAGGTCCAGGACCACTTCCATGCCGGCATTGGTCGCCCTGTTCCACCATGTATCGATGTCGGTAACGTTGAGCACCAATGAATAGCCCTGGGGTTTTTCCAGAGGATGGCCATGCTCCGGATAGGCATCGCTCAGCATCAGGGACCCGCCATTGATATGGAGGTGCACATGCATCGTGCGACCTGTTTCGTCGGGTGGATAACTGCCGACGATTTCAGCGTTCAACGCCTGTTTGTAGAATTCTGCTGCCTTCATTGCTCCGTCAAGCTGAAGATAGGCGACGACGCCGCCAATGACAGGTGCCGGTGGCGACTGTTCGCCAGTATTGTGATCTTGGGACATTTCTAGATTGGCCTCCATTCGAGATTTCCCGTACATCGGGAGAGCAAAGGACGGATGACAAATCGCTGGGCAGACAACCGCGTGAGAAAAACTGTTCGGGTCGGGCCGCAAAACCCGGCCGGTTGCAAATTTCGAAATTCAGCCCTGGCATAGCCATTCATGCTGGCGGGCATGGATGAGCCCAATGCGGACATCCGAAAATGTATCGGCCGTTGGTTCGGAAGATGGCCGCAGATGTATCCTCAATATAGTCCAAGGGAACATGGCTTTGATGAAAGGAAAATGACCGCCCTCTCCGTAGACGTAGAGGGCGGGTTGGAAGTGAAAAGAGAGTGTGATGGAAGGATCAATGCCGCGAACCTCAACGTCAAACGGGCCGCCATGTTCTCCGTTCCCGTCACACTGGCAGCATCTAATGCTGATTGATGTGTTCCGGCAGGATCTCTTCCTTATGGTCTTTGTGGACTGTTCAGGCCTCGTTGCACGGCAGGACGGGCAAGGCCGCGCTCAAGCCATTTCGGAACGTTCTTCAGTTCGTCATATCTTACGAGCTCTGCAGCATTATAAAAACCGACCAGGTTGCGGACCCATCCCAGCATGGCGATGTCGGCGATCGTGTAATCGGACCCCATTACCCAGTCGCGCCCATCCAGCCGGTTCTCCAGAACGCGGATTGTCCTGGCGGATTCTGTCGCATAGCGTTCCAGCGGCCGCTTGTCCTCGATTGCCTTGCCAGCAAATTTGTGAAAGAAGCCAAGCTGCCCGAACATGGGACCCATTCCACCCATCTGGAACATCACCCACTGGATGGTTTCATAGCGGCGAGCCGCGTCCTCAGGCAGGAACTTCCCGGTCTTTTCCGCGAGATAGATCAAAATGGCACCGCTCTCAAACAGTGCAAGCGGCTTGCCGTTAGGGCCATCCGGATCAAGAATGGCCGGGATCTTGCCGTTCGGATTGAGCGACAGGAATTCCGGTCCCCAGGTCTCGTCTTGCCCGATATTGATGAAATGTGGCTCATAAGGCAGGCCGGTTTCCTCCAACATGATCGAAACCTTGACGCCATTGGGGGTCGGTGACGAGTATAGCTGCAGGACGTCGGGACGGGTCGCGGGCCAACGCTGGGTAATCGGGAAGATAGAAAGATCGGCCATGTTTGTCCTCGTAACTGGTTGGTGCTGGACTGACTATAGAATGACTCCGCCGCAACGCCAGAGGTACCGCGTTCAGTTTTTTCTGATGCGATCTGTCTGTTCAAGCGTTACTCCTTCGTCTTTCAAGAGAGAAGGAAAACAGGATGCTTTACGCCATTCTTTGCTACGCCGATGAAGAAACAGTCTTTGCCTGGTCAAAAGAGGAAGAAGCTGCCGTCATGGGTCGTCTGCACGCTGTTCAGGAGCCGCTTTCCAGGGCCGGAAAACTTGGGCCGACTGGCAGATTGATGCCGACGACAGCGGCAACGACCGTGCGCAAGGGCAAGGACGAACCCATTGTCATTGACGGACCGTTTGCGGAAACGAAGGAAGCTCTCCTCGGATTCTACACCATAGATGTCGATACACTCGATGAGGCTATTGCCTTCTCCAAGGAACTTTCGGCAGTCAATCCGGGATCGACCTCTTACGAAATCCGGCCGTTTTACATCTTCAACCCGAAAGTATAGCGAATGAAAGACCCCGCCTGGATCGACCTCGCTCTTACGGCAGCACGGCCGCAGGCCATGGGCGCGCTTTTGCGCTACTTCCGCAACCTCGATACGGCGGAGGAGGCCTTCCAGGAGGCCTGTCTCAGGGCAATCCGTACCTGGCCGGAGAAGGGGCCGCCCCGCGATCCAGCAGCCTGGCTCATCTTTGTCGGTCGCAATAGCGGTGTCGATGCAATCCGCAAGACTGCCCGCAACGCTGACCTGCCGGATGAGGCCGCACTCTCCGACCTCTCCGATGCGGAAGCTGACATGGCCGACCGGCTGGATAATTCGCACTACCGCGATGATATCTTGCGTCTGATGTTCATTTGCTGCCATCCGAACCTTCCTGCCACGCAACAGGTCGCACTGGCATTGCGGATCGTGGCAGGTCTTAGCGTCGTACAGATTGCACGCGCCTTTCTGGTTTCCGAAAGTGCCATGGAACAGCGCATTACCCGCGCCAAGGCACGGGTAGCAAAAGCCGGCGTTCCGTTCGAGGCACCAGGCTCGACGGAACGTGGCGACCGGCTCGGACCCGTCATGGCAATGCTGTACCTTGTCTTCAATGAAGGCTATTCGGGCGGCGTCTCCAATAGCGATGTCGCCGCCTTTTGCGAAGAGGCGATCCGTCTTTCCAGGTTGCTTTTGCGCATTTTTCCCTCCGAGCCCGAGATCATGGGGCTCACGGCGCTCATGCTGCTTCAGCATGCAAGGCGTGATGCCCGCCATGACCGAAATGGACAGATCATTCTTCTTGAGGACCAGGACAGACAACGTTGGGATTGCAGACAGATCGAGGAAGCTCTTGCGTTACTCGACAAGGCAATCCGCCACCGTGCGCCAGGGCCCTACCAGGTCCAGGCGGCCATTGCAGCTCTTCATGCACGTGCCCGGACCGCGGCTGATACTGATTGGGTCGAGATCGAACTGCTTTATCAGTTGCTAGAGCGATTGAGCCCGTCACCGGTTGTATCGCTCAACCGGGTCGTTGCCGTCTCCAAGGTGCGCGGCTCGCAAGAAGCATTGGTGATGCTGGAGCCACTTGCAGACGTGCTTGACAGCTATTTCTATTTTCACGGTGTCCGCGGTGCACTGCTTGCCCGCACTGGTGAAACGGGCGGAGCCAGGGAAGCATTCGGACGCGCGATTTCCCTAGCGCGTTCACCTGCCGAGGCGGCACATATTCGCCAGGAACTGGACAGGTTGAAGGAGACCAGTCCGGTCACCTGAAATCTTGTTGGTCCATGTCGGAAATGTCGGTCTGCGCGCGTCCTTGAAGCGTAACCCAATGTCGATGAATGGAGAGCAACATGACAGAGAAAAGCCCCGCATACGAACTGGTTCTGGAGCGTGAATTTGACGCGCCACCTGAAAAGATTTTCAAGGCATGGACAGATCCTGAACTGCTCAAGCAATGGCTTTGCCCATTGCCATGGACCATTTCGGACGTGAAGCTTGATGTTCGCGCCGGAGGCCGCAACTATTTTGTCATGCAGGGGCCGCAAGGCGAGGTGATCCCCAATGACGGTGTCTTCCTGGAAGTGATCGAGAACAAGAAGCTGGTGATGACGGATGCCTTTACGGAAGGTTGGATCCCCACGCAAAAGCCCTTCATGGTTGCTGTAGTCCTACTTGACGAACTCGCAGGTGGTCGAACCCGCTACACTGCAAAGGCCCGGCACTGGAAGGAGGAGGACAAGAAGGCGCATGAAGAGATGGGCTTCCATGAAGGGTGGGGAATGGCTGCTGACCAATTGTCTGCGCTGTTGCCTCGCCTGTAGGAAAGCACTTCGGCCAGAGCCTGGCAAAACCAAAGGGGGAGGTGCCTCCTTCCCCTTGCCAGAATTCGTCAGTTCTTCCGTGATCTGGAAATACGTGGAATCCGATGCTTTGTATCGGTCGCAACTTCTCTCCGGATTGGAGCAGGGACTTTCATCTGTTGTTTTCAGAAACTTCCGATCTCCAATTCAGCCACGTCCGGAAAGGCCTGTGGCGGATCGAAACAAAGTTGTTACCCTCAGGGCTCTTTCATGTGCGGGTATTCGAGCTGCATGGTTACCAGCGCTGCCGTATCACTTCCATATTGACCTTCAATGGTGGCAATCGCGTCATCCAGCGCCTGCACCGGCGGCTTTCCTGCGAGTGTCGTCATCAATTTTTGCTCAGACGAGTTGGTCACAACCCTGTCAGGAAGAACGCCAACACCGTTCAACGTGATGACCGGGTGAGGTGCGGATGCGACGGTTGTGGCGCGCGATCGGTATGTGCGTGACCAGGCGTCAGCAACAAGGGCCAGGGAGACAACATCGATTTCGCGAGACAGTCTGATGCCGATGGTATCCCTGTTCCAGAAGGAAAGTACATTGCCAATAACCGTTGTTGCGAATTGGCGTGTAAACTGAAATGCACTGCTATCGTGACGCGCATCCCAATCTGAAATGCCGATCTGGTTGGCCACGGCAATGGATTTCTCGCGGCCGGCGATGGCTTCGATCAGTGTCAGTGTCAACGGTATGGAAGCCGATATTCCAGTGGTCGTTACCACCTTGTTATCGATGACGATCCGACGATCAGCGACATAGCGGATGGACGGGTGCTCTTTCAGCATCTCGTCAAGATAATACCAGTGTGTCGTAGCTTTTCGACCGTCAAGGAGGCCAGCGGCTGCAACAACCTTGGCTCCCGCGCATACGCCGATGACAACTGCGCCCTTGGAAGCCTGATCCCTGATCCAGTCGAGCGCGGTCGGATCATCGTCGCGGCTCATGGCAGGAACGATGACATAGTCGGCACCATCGGGATTTATGGCGTCGAATTCTGCAATTGTTGCCTCCGGCACGACGGTCAGTGCCGGATAAAGCTTTACCGGACCTGCGGCCGTGGAGAGCAATGCCACATCGGCGATGTCTGCCCGCCTGAGAATGCCGTAGGCTGTCAGGTAGTCCGTGGTCTCGGTGGCATCATTGATGCCAATGACTGCGATGACCGGCCTATCACGCTTCGGAGGCTTCAAAGCAGCAAGGTTTGCCTCCTTCTCCTCTTGCGGAATTGGAGCGGGGTTGGTGGAACTGACGTCGTCCTGCAGAGAAAACAGCCATAAGGCTCCTGCCGCCACACACGCAATGATGACGCCCGCAATTGCGAGAGAAACAAACCGCCAGGTCATCTTATTCTTCTGCTTTGTCTGTCGCCATGCCGTTCATACTAATGTGCTCAGTCTAAAGGATGTCAACCGGTTCCGCTGGAGCATGGCTTGGTGCCGGGTGTTATTGCCTGCCAGGATCGGGTCGATTTAAGTGCGTGGGCGTCCATGCAATCCAGTCCATCGAACGGACTGTTCAGGATGTTCCATTTGCCGAGGACATGACCAATCCCTATCTGCGATGAAACGACAGGAACGGTATTGCCCATGGAATTCGGACTCTACACTTTTGCGGATGTCAATCCGGCTGCAGCCCACAAGGGTGAAGCCGCTGCCTTGCGACTTCGCAATCTCCTCGAGGAGATAGAACTTGCCGATCAGGTGGGTCTCGATGTCTTCGGCCTTGGTGAACATCACAGGCCAGACTATGCCGTTTCATCGCCGGCAACCGTCCTTGCCGCTGCTGCCATGAAAACCAGGGCCATTCGGCTGTCGAGCGCCGTCTCTGTTTTGAGCTCGGATGAACCGGTACGGATTTTCCAACAGTTTTCCACTGTTGACCTCCTGTCCAGTGGCCGGGCAGAAATCATGGCGGGTCGCGGTTCCTTCATAGAGTCGTTCCCGTTGTTCGGATATGACATTGAAGATTACGATCAATTATTTGCAGAAAAACTCGATCTTCTGCTTTCAATCCGTGACGGTGATGAAGTCGTCACCTGGAACGATGGAAAATTGCGGCCACCGATCAATAGCCGTGGAATTTATCCACGCCCGCTGCAGGAGAAACTTCCCGTCTGGATTGCCGTTGGCGGAACACCGCAGTCCGCTATAAGGGCCGGAGCTCTCGGGTTGCCGATGGCTATTGCCATCATTGGCGGCGAGTATCGGCGTTTTGCACCGATTGTTGAGCTCTACAAGGATGCTGCCCGACGTGCCGGACAAGATGTCAACTCCCTGAAGACCAGCATCAATGTCCACGGTTTTGTTGCAGACACGACAATGATGGCGGCAGATCAATTCTATGGCCCGCAGGCAGAAGTCATGGACCGTCTCGGCCGCGAACGGGGCTGGTCTGCGACCAATCGTGCGCATTTTGACCACGCGCGCGGGCCGACCGGCAACCTTTTTGTCGGTGAGCCCGAACTGGTCGCCGAAAAAATCATTGCCGCCCATAAGGTGTTCGGTAATGAGCGCTTCATGATGCAGATGGCGATCGGCCTGATGCCGCACGAACAGATCATGCGCGGAATTGAACTCTACGGCACAAAAGTCGCGCCACTGGTCAGAAAAGAATTGACCGGGTCGGCGGTAGGCGCGAAACCGGCCATCTGAAGTACCGGACAACGATATGATAGTTACTACTGAAGACGAATTGCAGAAACTGAAGGATGTTGGACGCATTTGCGGCCTGGCCATCGAGACGATGGCTAAGGCGATGGAGCCCGGCATGACAACCGCTGAACTTGATGGCATTGGACGCAAGGTCCTGGAGAATAGCGGTGCCCAATCCGCTCCGGAATTCTGCTATGACTTTCCAGGTGCCACCTGCATCAGCGTCAATGAAGAGGTCGCGCACGGCATTCCCGGATCGCGTATCATCCAGCCCGGCGATCTCGTGAATATCGATGTGTCGGCTGTCAAGGACGGTTTCTTCGGTGATGCAGGGGCCTCCTACGCAGTGCCCCCTGTCACCAAACAGGTGGAAAAGCTGTGCCGTGACGGACGTCGTGCGCTATGGACTGGCTTGCAGCAAGTCAAGACAGGCCGCCCTTTAGCCGGCATCGGTGATGCAATCGGGGCCTTTGCTCGCAAGAACCGCTATACGCTGATCCAGAACCTTTCCAGCCATGGCATCGGACTGACGCTTCACGATGAGCCAAAAGAGGTTCCGACCTGGCCGGATCCAACGGAGACGAGGACGATCGAGGAAGGCCTCGTATTCACCGTCGAACCATTCCTGTCGCTTGGCGCCGACTGGGCCGAAGACGGAGGAAACGGCGACCCGTGGACGCTCTACAGTGAGCCACGAGCATTGACCGTGCAGTATGAGCACACCCTGGTGGCAACAAGGAACGGACCAATTATCCTGACTTTGGCAGCTTGAGCAATGTTTCAGTGTGCCGCTTCAACGCCCCCTGAAGCGGCAGGCGTTTCGTATCAGAAGAGATTGCAGCGTTGGCGTGATCCGGCGCCGGACAAGGCGCCCGTGTCCGCAAAAAATATAGGTGTCGGCTTGCCAGCGGGAACAAACCTCAATCTGATGCATCAGTTTCATGCATCAAGTCGTCAGGATTTGTGGTTTGCGGCTTTCCTGCGGTGATGTGATAAGCGCAGGATGGGAAAACGTATTCTCCTTGATCATCCGTCGCCCATTTTGATCGGCGTTGCCGGCGGGCTTGCCATGGCTGCGGCCATGGGGTTCGGGCGCTTCGTCTACACACCGATCCTGCCAGGCATGATGGCGGGTGTCCCGCTATCGCCGGCTGACGCCGGACTGATTGCCGGGGCAAACTTTGCAGGTTATCTGCTCGGGGCAATTCTTGCCGCTCATGGATGGGCTGCGAACCGGGAAAGAGGCGTTGCTCTCGGTGGCCTCCTGGCGACAGGTATCCTGCTCCTGGCAATGGCCGTGACGGACGCTATCACAGCTTTCCTGATCATCCGCTTCCTTGCCGGAATTGCCAGTGCATTCGCCATGCTCTTTACCTCGTCAATCGTCCTTGCCCATGCTGCTCGAGACGAAAAGGTGCAGATCTTCCATTTTGGAGGCGTCGGCTTTGGGATTGCACTTTCGTCAACACTTGTCCTGGCAATCAATGTCATGCTCGGCAACAGTGGGCAGAGTTGGCGGCTCGAATGGATCGGCAGCGCCCTGGCTGTAGCGATCATGCTTGTTATCACCAGGCGTTACCTGCCAAGGTGTGGGCCGTCTGGTACCGCAGGAGCCGAGCCGATATTGCGTTGGCGTATGCCATTGGTACTGGTCATGGCTTCCTACGGCTTGTTCGGCTTCGGTTACGTCATTACCGCAACATTTCTTCTCACTATGGCGCGCCAGTCGCAGACAGGTAGTGCCATCGAATTCCTCGCCTGGTTTGTCACTGGAACGACAGCAGCGATTTCGCTTGTCGCGTGGCGACCGTTTCTACGCCGCTTCGGGCCTGTGGCGGCCTACGGCGCATGCACGGGCCTGGAGGCGGCCGGGATTCTGGCCTCGGTTCTGTTGCCACCGGTGGCCGGTGTGTTGACCGGCGGGGTCTTCCTTGGGCTGACATTCATGGCGATCACGGCCTACGGACTGCAGATCGGTCGCATGCTGGCGCCAAGAAGCCCGCGACGCGCAATGGCGCTGATGACGGCTGCGTTCGGAACCGGACAGATAGTCGGCCCACTTGTTGCCGGCTGGGTGGCGGAGCGGACCGGCGATTTTACCATTCCGACGCTCATGGCTGTGGCAATACTAAGTCTGTCGACAGTGCTTGTGCTACCGCTCTTGCGTGAAGGGCTTTGAGGCCGCCTTAAAGTACAATTTTGTAAGACGTTGCCAGAAATATTGCTGCCTGCGTTGTTCTGCCATAGTTTGCCGCCACTTCCAGAAGGCCAATCAAGGCCGAACAGACAAGTGAGCCCACCACGTGTTCAAGTCATTCTTTCCGCAGCCGACGCTGTTCTTCACGTCCGCATTCCTATGGTCAATCGTGGCGATTGCGTTCTGGTATATGGCAGGGAGAGATCTCGGCGCATCATTTGGCATGCCTACGCCGCCATTGGAGGCTGCACCGGCGATCGGAATTTCGACCTTTTGGTCGGCGCCCTTCCTTTGGTTCTATATCTATTTTACCATTGTGAGCGGCATCTTTACCGCCTTCTGGTTCATCTATTCGCCGCATCGCTGGCAGGTCTGGTCCGTCATCGGCTCGAGTGCCATTCTGTTTACGACCTATTTTCAGGTTCAGGTGAGCGTTGCGATCAATAACTGGTACGGTCCGTTCTGGGACCTTGTCCAGCAAGCCGTTTCGCAATCGGCACCAGTAACAGCCGAGCAGTTCTACGGGCAGATCGGTATCTTCCTCGGCATCGCGATGGTAGCCGTGGGTGTGGCGGTCATCACACGCTTCTTTGTCAGCCACTATATCTTCCGCTGGCGCACGGCGATGAACGAATACTACATGAGCAACTGGGACAGGTTGCGGCATATCGAGGGAGCCTCGCAGCGTGTACAGGAAGACACGATGCGGTTTTCCTCGACTGTTGAAGGACTGGGCGTCAGTTTCATCGATTCCATCATGACGCTGATTGCCTTCACCCCGGTACTGATGCGTCTGTCGCAAAACATTACCGAGCTTCCGCTGGTTGGTGAAATTCCCTATCCGCTCGTGACAGCCGCTGTGCTCTGGTCACTGTTCGGTACCGTGTTCCTGGCACTTGTCGGCATGAAGTTGCCAGGGCTTGAATTTCGCAACCAGCGTGTCGAGGCTGCCTATAGAAAGGAACTCGTCTACGGCGAAGATCATGCAGAACGGGCACAACCCATGACCGTGGCCGAGTTGTTCGACAATGTCCGTCGCAACTATTTCACGCTCTATTTCCATTACCTCTATTTCAATATTGCCCGCATCTTCTACCTGCAGATCAACAATATCTTTGCGCTCCTGATCCTTGCGCCATCAATTATTGCCGGCAAGATTTCACTTGGTGCACTGAACCAGATCTCCGGCGCATTCGGCCAGGTAACATCCTCGTTCCAGTATCTTGTTTCGTCGTGGCCAACGATCGTCGAACTCTTGTCCATCTACAAGCGTCTTCGTGCCTTTGAGGCTGCAATCGATGGGGAGGATTTGCCGGACATCGACCGCCACTATCTCGAGCGAGAGGCGCGTGGTGGCGAAATGGAAGCCAACCGGCCGTACTGAAAGCCGCTGGTACGATGCTTTCGCCAGCTGCCCTTTGCAGCAGCGGAGAAGCGATTAGAGCGGAGCCGTTGTTGCAACTGGCGGAAGGGACCTGTCCTGTCTCATCAGTTTGCCACCTCGGTGAGGTGATCATTCTTCACAAGGTCCACCGGCTCCGGTTCGTAAACGACACGCCGGTCGCCGGGCCAGGCAGCATGCTCGGCGCCAATGAGGGCAAGAGATGCCGGCAGCTCAAAAACCCGAGGACTGCGAAGCATCCGTCGTGTTGATCTCCTGCAACGCCTGCGCATAGGTGACGCAGCCAACATCTTTAAGGCCACATACCTCCGAAACGAGCCTTTCCATGGCGCGCCAGTAGGCGCCACCATTCATTTCGACGAAATGCAGGCCGATCTGGAGGGGAATGCGTTTGCCCTTGTACTGGTTGTCGAATGCGGCCCTGAAGGCAGAATAGGCACGTTCTTCGAACTCATCTGCGCGGCTGGAATTTTCGACACCGGAGGAATGGCGGACGAATAGATTGTAATCCATGGCGATGATCGGGCGTTGTCTGGGCCCTTCCGGAATCAATGGAAGGCCGAAATGCATGACGCCATTCTTGTCCACGGGCATCGTGGGGCCATTAGATACCGTGCTTGCATCATAGGTGAAGCCTTCTGATCTTTCGGCAGCAAACAGGCTGTCAGGAGCGGAGAGATAGGGAGCGCGAAAGCCATCAATGTCCGCGACGAAAGCTTTCCAGCCTTCCGGTTCGTCAGTTGCTGCATCAATTGACGCCCAGGCGTTTGACAGGATGGACCGGAAACTTGTCATCTCGGCCACCCAATCCAGTTTCGTCCAGTCGGCACCGTCAAAATGTCCACAGGTGTGACTGGCGATCTCATGACCTTCCAGTTTTGCCTTCCAGATGTGGGTGAGCCGGGTACGCACTTCTTCGACATCCTGGGCAAAGCCGATATTGGAACGGCCGGCCTTGTGATGTGGGCCCTTGTAGCTGGTCGAATCAGGTCGTGGGATCACCAGTGTGCAGGAGAGGAAATAGGTGAAGCGCGCATCAACTGTCTGTGCAAAATCACGGCTGCGCTCCCACAATGCGTTGTCACCGGCGCCATCAAAGGAGATCAGCAGCAACTGTTTCGGACTTGTTGGCTCTGCAGCCGTGGCCTGTGATGACAAAATGAAGGCAAGAACAAGGATAAGGAAAGAGGTAAATTGATAAAGCATTGGCACCGCGATCTGGTTGATGGCCCGCTCTTGTGTGTCGGGAATGCGGCAAAGCTTTGGAAAAGCTGGTCGCCGGTCAAATTTGCCGCTAATTGCAAGTCTGGATTTCAAAAGGAGACATTGTCATGCCGTTGCTGATCGCCAGCCTTATCCTCTTTGTCGGCATTCATCTCGTGCGCGTTATTGCCCCGGGCTGGCGAACATCCGTCATTGCGGCCAGGGGTGAGAATTTCTGGAAGCTCGGTTATTCGCTTGCTAGTATCATTGCACTCGTTTTGCTTATCTATTCATTCGGGCAGGCGCGGCTTGAAACGGGCATCCTGTACATGCCGCCTGTCTGGATGGCGCACCTGTCCTCACTTCTGATGCTTGTTGCCCTGATCTGTCTGGTAGCAAGCCTTCTCCCGCCGGGGCATATTGCAAGAAGAACGAAGCATCCAATGGTGCTGTCGGTCAAGATCTGGGCCTTTGCGCACCTGTTGTCCAATGGAGAAACGTCCTCGGTGGTTCTGTTTTGTGCGTTCCTTGCCTGGGGTGTCGTGATCAGGATCGCATTGAAGCGTCGTGAGCAGCGGGGTGAGCTGGTCCGCAAGGCCTTCGTGTCGGCGCGTTACGACGGCCTGGCTGTAGTGGCAGGGATTGTCGTCTGGTTAGCCTTCATCTGGCGCCTTCACCTCTGGTTGATCGGTGTGCAGCCGCTGCTGGTTGGATGAATCGCATGTATCCCCCTTACATCGTGCGGAAAATGCGCTAGAAGGCGCCATTCCGCATGGTGTATGAACAGGCCAGTGGGGCCGGAGACTTGAATGGCGCACGAAAACGACAGCTTTATCCGTGAGGTGAATGAGGAACTGCGTTCGGAGCAGCTTCGCAACGTCTGGAGCCGTTACGGCAAGATCATCATCGGCGTTGCCGTGATTGTGGTCCTGGCAACGGCTGGTCATCGTGGCTACACCTATTGGCAAGCCCATCAAGCCTCCAAGTCGGGGGACCGGTTCATGGCCGCCTTGACGCTTGCAAGCGAGAACAAGCCCGATGAGGCCCTGGCCGCGTTGAAGGCCCTTGAAGAGGATGGTGGCGGATCCTATCCCACGCTGGCGCAGATGCGATCAGCTTCTCTTCTGGCGGAAAAAGGCGATACTGCCGGAGCTGTTGCAGCGTTTTCCGAAATTGCCAAGGACGGTTCTGCTCCGCAGGCCATGCGAGATGTCGCAAGCCTGCGTGCTGCCTGGCTCCTGGTCGATGAAGGGACGTATGAAGAGGTTTCGGCTGAAGCGGAGGTGCTTACGACCGGCAATCACGCGCTGCGCAATTCGGCTCGTGAAGTTCTCGGCCTTGCCGCATACAAGGCCGATGACATGATGCGTGCCAAGGAATGGTTCCAAGCGATCGCCGACGACGCGACCGCTCCGCGCAACGTTTCAAGCCGCGCTCAGATCATGCTCGACAATATTGCTGCATCCGGCAAGGCAACCTGACTTTCCGAACTGGAAAGGGTTGAAGGAAAAGACGCATGAGCTTCACCGTCGCGATTGTTGGACGACCGAATGTCGGAAAGTCCACTCTGTTTAACCGGCTCGTGGGCAAGAAGCTCGCATTGGTTGATGATACGCCAGGTGTTACCCGCGACCGGCGGCCAGGGGATGCCAGACTTGTCGATCTGCGTTTTACGATCATCGATACCGCGGGGCTTGAGGAAACAGGCCCTGACACACTTGAAGGTCGTATGCGCGCACAGACCGAGGCTGCAATCGACGAGGCGGAACTCACGCTTTTCGTCGTTGATGCGAAATTCGGCCTGACCCCGCTCGACAAGACCTTCGGTGAACTCTTGAGGCGGAGCGGAAAGCCGGTCGTTCTCGTGGCCAACAAGTCCGAGGCGCGCGGTTCCGATGGCGGATTTTACGATGCCTTCACGCTTGGCCTGGGTGAGCCGGTGCCAATTTCTGCAGAGCACGGTCAAGGCATGATCGACTTGCGCGATGCAATCGTTGCGGCAATCGGTGAAGAACGTGCTTTTCCACCTGATGTAGATGAAGCCGTTACAAATGTCAGCATTCCGTCAGGCGAACTTGGCGACAATGATGGCGATGAGGAGCTCGAACCCGTCTACGACGACACCAAACCCTTGCGGGTGGCGATCGTGGGCCGCCCGAACGCCGGCAAATCGACGCTCATCAACCGCTTCTTGGGTGAAGACCGACTTCTTACCGGTCCTGAAGCCGGCATTACGCGCGATTCCATTTCTGTCGAGTGGGATTGGCGCGGTCGCACCATCAAGATGTTTGACACGGCCGGCATGCGCCGCAAGGCCCGTGTCCAGGAAAAGCTTGAAAAGCTCTCGGTTGCCGACGCCTTGAGGGCAATACGTTTTGCCGAAACCGTGGTGATTGTCTTCGATGCGACGATCCCGTTTGAAAAACAGGACCTGCATATCGTTGACCTGGTCCTGCGCGAAGGCCGGGCTGCCGTACTTGCATTCAACAAATGGGACCTCGTGGAACATCCTCAGGCGGTGCTGGCAGACTTGCGAGAAAAAACGGACCGGCTGTTGCCGCAGGCGCGCGGGATCCGTGCGGTGCCGATTTCCGGCCAGACAGGATACGGTCTCGACAAGCTGATGCAGAGCATCGTCGACACCGACAGAGTGTGGAACAAGCGAATTTCGACCGCCAAGCTCAATCGCTGGCTGGAAGGCGTTCAGGTACAGCATCCGCCACCGGCCGTTTCCGGCCGTCGCCTGAAGCTTAAATACATGACGCAAGTGAAGGCGCGGCCACCTGCATTCATGATTTCATGTACCCGTCCGGATGCCGTACCGGAATCCTACCTGCGCTATCTGACAAATGGTCTGCGTGCCGATTTCCAGATGCCCGGGGTTCCGATCCGCATCCATTTGCGGGCATCGGAAAATCCCTTCGAGAAAAGAAAAAAGCGGCGCTAGGGCGCGCACGGTTGAGAGATCTCTAGCCTGCCATGCGATTTCAAGACATTATCGAGAAACTGTCGTGACGCTTCTTCCCAGGTGAAATTGCGCGATAGCATGAGAGCAGCGCCGCGTGAACACTGGAGTGCCGCAAGGCAAGCGAGTTTTAGATCGGCGTTTATGCTCCCGGCGCCACTTCCATCCTCGATGATGTCTGCCGGACCGGTCACGGGGTAGGCTGCGACCGGAACGCCGCTTGCCAGAGCCTCCAGGATGGTATTGCCGAATGTGTCTGTTCGCGAGGGAAAGACGAAGACATCCGCTTGTGCATAGATTTGCGCAAGTTCCACGCCAGTCTTCAACCCGAAGAAATGGGCTTCCGGATAGCGTTCCTGCAGCTCCAGTCGTGCAGGCCCGTCGCCCACCACAATCTTTGAGCCGGGCAGATCAAGATCCAGGAAGGCCGGCAGGTTCTTCTCGACCGCAATGCGTCCGACAGTCAGGAAAATTGGCCGAGGCAGGTTGAACGGGCTTTCGTGCAAGGGCCGAGGGTGAAACACCAACTGATCGACACCACGGCTCCAGCGTAACAGATTATGCAGGCCGAGCCCTGCAAGGTCGCGTTCAAGACTGGCGGTTGCGACCATGCAGCCATTGCCGGCATTGTGAAACCAGCGCATGAAAGCCTGTGGCCAACGAAGTGGAACCGGAAAGCGCGCCGTCAGATATTCAGGAAAACGGGTGTGGTAGCTCGTGGAGAAGGAGACCTTGTTCTTCAGGCACCAGCGTCTGGCCAGAAGCCCAAGAGGGCCCTCTGTTGCAATATGAACCGCATCGGGTTTAGAGCCTTCGATCATGCGGGCCACCTGGCTGTAGGTTGCAACCGACAGCCTGATTTCCGGATAGGTCGGGCAGGGCACATTTCGAAAGAGTGCGGGTGTGATCATCGCAACCGGGATCCCCATATGCTCCAATTGCCGGTTGGTGTTGTGGATCGAACGAACAACACCATTCACCTGCGGAAACCAGGCATCGGTAACGATCGAGATTTTCATGACGCGGCATGCCCCGGATGACTGGACGCGGCTTATCGGCCAGTTTCAGCTCCGGGCATGATATCCCTGGTAATGTTACAGGCCGATGTCACATCCGGGACGTAGTTTGTCCAAGGGATCGCATGCCAGGGCAGTGACAGGCGCTAAATTCCGCCTGGCGCATGGTTTCAGCCTGGGAGCAGCGCCGGACTGATAAGGGCACCATGATGGCCGATCACAACCGATGCGACGGCTGCGCCATAGGCCGCAGCCTCTTCGGGAGATGCACCCTGTACCAGCCGAGATAAAAAACCGCCGTTGAAGCTGTCACCAGCGCTTGTCGTGTCGATGACCTTTGAGGCAGTGATCGCGGGTGAGAAGGACGATGTCCCCGGAAAACTCAAAACCGCGCCATGCTCGCCATTCTTTACGACCACACCTTCGACACCAAGGCTGTGATAGCGCGCAATTGTTGCTTCGATCGAGGCATCGCCAAAATGCGTTGTCTCGTCATCGAAGCTTGGCAGGACCAGTGTTGCCGCCCGTGCACCGTTGCTGATCGACTTCAGCATGATGTCCTTGTCTGCCCACAGGCGAGGGCGGATGTTGGGATCGAAAGCGATGTGCTTTCCGGCAGCCTTTGCGCGACGCAATTCGACAAGAAGCGTTTCGACGGCTTCAGGGGCAAGGATGGCGAGCGTGATGCCCGAGAAATAGATGATGTCCGACTTTTCGATCCAGTGGCGCAAGTGTTCGGCATCATCGGCAAGCTTGCGTGCTGCGGCACTATCGCGCCAGTAACTGAATGTGCGCTCGCCGTCCTGGAGCGTAATGAGATAGAGTCCCGGCGTCTTGCCGGGGATCTCGCGAATTGATTCCGTACCGATACCGGCGCCCTTCATGAAGGTGAACATCTCGGACGATAGCGGATCATCGCCAAGTGCCGTCAGGTAATTGACCGTCCACTCTTCAGGCAGGCAGGCTCTGGCGTACCAGGCTGTGTTGAATGTGTCGCCTGCAAAGCCTTTTCGCAAAAGACCCTCGCCTGCTTGCGACAGTTCCACCATGCATTCTCCGATGGAAAGTAGCCGTCCGCCCAATTGCTTGTCTCCCGGTGATGTTTCGGTCGAAATATGCCGAACTTGCATTCAAGGCAAGGTCTGGCCGGCGCTGACGGTACGATCCGTCAGGTTTGTATTTATCTTTTGATCACGTGCTCTTAGTTTGGATGAAACATCGCGCAAACCGGGAGAGACAGATGGCGGTTGATACGGACGAGGGCAGCAACGCAAACTGGTGGCGCGGTGCGGTAATCTATCAGGTCTATCCCCGTTCCTATCAGGACACGAACGGTGACGGAATTGGTGACATCAAAGGGATTACCCGACGTCTTTCCTATATCGCCTCGCTTGGTGTCGACGCGATCTGGCTTTCTCCGTTCTTTACATCGCCCATGGCCGATATGGGGTATGATGTTTCCGACTACTGCAACGTCGATCCGATGTTCGGTGTGCTGTCCGACTTCGACGAGATGATGACCGAGGCCCACCGACTGGGCCTCAAGGTCATTATCGATCAGGTGATCAGCCACACGTCAGACAAGCATCCCTGGTTCGTTGAGAGCCGCTCCAGCCGTACGAATACCAAGGCTGACTGGTATGTCTGGGCTGATCCGAAGCCTGACGGTACAGCGCCCAACAACTGGTTGTCGATCTTCGGTGGACCCGGCTGGGAATGGGACGGCGTGCGCAAGCAATACTTCATGCATAATTTCCTGATTTCACAGCCGGACCTCAATTTTCACAACCCCGACGTCCAGGAAGCGGTGCTTGACACGGTGCGCTTCTGGCTCGATCGCGGCGTTGACGGATTTCGACTGGATACCGTGAACTATTATTTCCACGACAAGTACCTGCGTGACAACCCGCCGATGGTATACGACACGGACGGTGCCGGCATGGAGACGGACACCAACCCCTACTCGATGCAAAATCATCTCTACGACAAGAGCCAACCAGAGAATATCGCCTTCCTGAAACGCCTACGGTCACTGTTGGATAGCTATGAGAACCGAACGACAGTTGGGGAAGTCGGGGACGGACCACGATCCCTGACGACGCTTGCGATCTATACGAGCGGCCAGGATAAGCTGCATATGTGCTACACTTTCGACCTGCTGGGGCCGGCCTTTTCGGCAAGCTATATCCGCAAGATCTTTACGACTGTACAGGATACGGTGACGAATGGCTGGGTTTGCTGGGCGTTCTCCAACCATGATGTTGTGCGTCATGTTACGCGTTTTGCCAATACTGCAAGTGAGCGCGATCAGGTTGCCAAGCTTTCCATTACCTTGCTGTCCTGCCTGCGAGGCTCCATCTGCCTTTACCAGGGCGAAGAACTTGGTCTGACAGAGGCAGAGCTGTCTTTCGAAGATCTGACGGACCCGTATGGCATTCGTTTCTGGCCAGCATTCAAGGGGCGCGATGGGTGCCGCACGCCAATGCCATGGGAAGGCGAGGTGAAGCATGCAGGCTTCACGACAGCTGACAGGTCCTGGCTGCCTGTGCCGCCGGAACATGTTTCAGCTTCGGTAGACATCCAGGAGGCTGTCCAGCAATCGGTCCTCCACCATTACCGTAATACGCTGGCATTCCGGAAGTCACACGCGCCGCTTGTGGACGGCGACCTGACATTTCTCGACACGCGCAATCACGATCTACTTGCCTTCGTCCGCGAAAAAGATGGCGAGCGATTGATCTTTGTCTTCAATCTGACGCGTGATGCGCAAGAATTTGCGCTGCCACTTCGCATGAGATCCTGCATGCCGATCGATGTGCCGGGGTTCGATACGAGTATCAAAGATGGTGCCGTGAAGATTGCGGCATTCGATGTATTCTGTGGCAGGGTCTGACTGTTCGGTTATAATGCGTCAAACGGCGGTTCGCCCCTTTCCGGGGTTGTTTGCCGGGCCGCGGTGTCCCACGAAATCAATTGATCTAATGCGGCCTGGCGATACGCGAGATGCGCCGAAACTTCTTCCTGTAGGCAGACGGCGACAAACCGACGCCGCGCTTGAAAACTCTCCGAAAAGATGCCGGATCGTCATATCCAACCAGGGTGCCGACATCGTCGACCGATAAAGTGTCCGTCTCAAGCATCTGCTTTGCTTCTTCGATCCGAAGTGCGAGCACGTATTCTATCGGAGCAAAGCCTGTCGCTGACCTGAAACGGCGCGAAAAGGTCCGCGAATTCAGGCCGGACCGCTCGATCATCCGCTCAACCGGTCTGGTCTTCGCGTAGTTGTCGGCGATCCAGGCCTGGCAATCCGAGATTGTCGCGTCTTGCGATGCCATTGGGCGCGTCATCACCGCATAAGGGGATTGGCCTTCAGAATGGCCACTGATCAGGAATACTTTCGCCGTCTCGATAGCTTGCTGATACCCGCAATATCTGGCGATCAGATAGATCGCCAGATCGTGCCAGGCGCTGACCCCGCCTGCGGTTACGATACGATCGCTTTCCGCCTCCAGACAAAGCACTGAATTGCTCCGAAATGTGATCTTGGGGTAGTTGCGTTGGAACATGTCTCGATAGGCCCAATGAGCCGTTGCACCACGTCCGTTCAAGAGACCGGTTTCCGCGATCAGCAGAGCCCCGGAGCAAACGGAACAGATGAGTGCGCCTTCTCGATGAAGCCTCTTCAGCCAAGCTGCCTCTCGCGGATATCGGCCCGTGGGTGCGTCATGGATCGACGTATACTTGTCGCAGACAATGACCGCATCTGCCTTTTCCATGTTGTCGATGGATGCGTCCGGCTCAACCGGAATGTTGCCCATACAGTGAAACGCGTTGCCATCTGCTGAGACGATCCTGACCTCCAGCATTTCCCGTCCCGGCATTCCGGTGATCATGTCCGTGTATACCGCTCCAGCTGACAGCAGCACGTCATAGAGGCCATAGAGCACCGAAGCCGAGCTTCCCGGCTCAGCCAGTAGCAGGATTAATGGCTTTTTCGAACTCGTCACAGGCTCCCTGGCCATTTCTGCACGGTTCTGGCGCATTGCCCTCTGTTGGTTGTCCAGTATGCCACGGTGATGACCTGATCGCCACTGCTCAAATTTTCAGGCCCATTGTACCCAGTCGCGACAACGCAATGGAGCTTCGAAATGGACAATCTGAGAAATGCACACCCGGTTGCTGAAAATTTTGGCGGTGAGGTGTTTTTGCCCGGCGATCCAGGATTTGATGATGCAAGAAACGTCTGGAATGCAATGATCAATCGGCGACCAACGCTTATTGCACGCTGCAAGGACGTAGATGACGTGATCGCTGCGGTATCGCTGGCCGCGACGCGGGATCTGCCCATTGCAGTCCGCGGGGGTGGGCATAACGTGGCGGGTTACGCGGTCTGCGATGAAGGCGTGATGATCGATCTTTCACTCATGCGCGGTGTCAAGGTGGACCCTGTTGCGCGGGTCGCTGTCGTTGAAGGCGGTGCCTTGTGGAGTGATGTTGATCGCGCTACCCAGGCGCATGGTCTTGCGACCCCCGGAGGTCTGATCTCGGAGACTGGTGTGGGTGGATTGACCCTGTCTGGCGGAATCGGGTGGCTGCGCGCCAGGCACGGACTTTCCATTGACAATCTGCTGGCTGCGGATGTCGTTACCGCAGATGGCAAGCTTGTCCGCACCAGCGAAAACAAAAACCCTGAGCTTCTTTGGGCGCTCAAAGGCGGCGGCGGTAATTTCGGGGTCGTCGTCCGGTTCGAATTCTTGCTTCACTCGGTCGGTCCAGAAGTGATGTTCGCAGCTCCCGTATATGCTCTCGACGACGGCCCTGGCCCGATCCGTGCGTGGCGCGAGTTTCTGGCCAGACATGGCGACCGGGTCGGATCGCTGTGTGAATTCTCCACCGCTGGCGGTGAGGACTTCGACGAAAGGTATCGGGGAAAACGCGTCTATACCCTGGCTTGCCTCTACAACGGCGATGCGGCAGAGGGTGAGGTATTGTTTCAACCCTTGCGGGAACTCGGGACCGTGGTCGCCGACTTTTCGGGTCGGATGGATTACTGCGATGTTCAACGCCTTTTCGATGCGCTGATGCCGTCAGGCGTCTTTCGATGCTACTGGAAGGCACGGTATCTGACCGGCCTGACGGACGAGATGATTGATCTGGCGATGCACAAAGCCAAGGCTGCACCCTCGGACAATACACTGTCATCTTTGTGGAATTTCAGTGGGGCTGCGGCACGGGTCCCTGCTGGAGCTACGGCTTTCGGCGATAGATCCATGGGGTGGATGTATTCACTTGACAGTGTCTGGTCCGATCCTGGCGAGGACACGGCAAACATTGCCTGGGCTCGCGATGGCTGGGCGGCGTCGGAGTGTTTCGGTCATCACGGCCGCGCCTATCTCAGCTTTCCTGGCCACGGCGAGGATGGCGCTGCGCTGACACGGGCCAGTTTTGGATCGAACTACCAGCGCCTCGTGGACATCAAGACGAAGTACGATCCTGAGAATCGGTTTCGCTTCAACCAGAACATAACTCCGGTGGTTTGATATGCGCGCGCCGTCACCGCTTCCTGCTGCCGGGTCCGGCCTCATCTTTCTCACCGAAGGTGGATCCGAAACCGAAACCATGTATCGTCATGGTTTCAAATTGCCCGAGTTCGCAATGTTTCCCTTGCTTGACATGCCGGCAGCGGTCACCGTCATGCGCGACATGTTTCGTGCACAATTGGATGTAGCGGCCGAGTTCGGCTTTGGTTTCCTGCTGACCGGGCTCGATTATCGCGCGAGCCCCGATTGGGGTGCCAAACTGGGCTATTCGGAGACGGCGCTTGCGGATGCCAACATCGCAGCCATAGCCTTCCTGCGGGAGATCGCCGATGGCTACCGCGATCAGATCCCGAATCTTCTGATTGGAGGGGTCGTGGGGCCGCGTGGCGATGCCTATGGTTTGAACCGTGAGATCACCGCGGAAAGTGCCGAGGATTATCATGCGGTTCAGCTTCAAACCCTGAAACGAGCACAGGTCGATTTTGCATGCGCGATGACCTTTAACAACATACCAGAGGCCGTTGGTGCCGCGCGCGCCGCTGCACGAACCGGCATTCCGTTATCGGTCTCGCTAACACTTGACCATACCCATCGCCTCAGATCCGGGCCGACCCTTGGACAGGCAATCATCGGGATCGATGCGCAGACCGGGTTCGAAGCCCCCGACTACTATCTGGTGAACTGTTCTCATCCATTGGAGTATGAGCCGGCGCTCGACAACGGCGAATGGATCAGGCGGATGCGCGGCGTGCGACCGAATGCCTCCAAGATGGAAAAAATGGCGCTTTGCAAACTGGACCATCTTGAAGAAGGAGACCCGGTTGAACTTGCAGCGCAATTGGGTGACCTGCATTCACGGTATCCGCATATGGATATTTTCGGAGGTTGTTGCGGCACAGGTGACGGCCATCTGCGCGAGATCGCAAGAGCCTTGAGAAGAAACTTCCTCCTCAATCAAGTTGATGATTGATAGTCTGAGGCTCTTTCGAAATGGACGTGGGGCACGTCGGCCCCGGGAGCCACTGATTCCAGGCTGGTCCCGGCAACGCGCCTTTTCCCACTTCTGCGGCAATGGTGCGATCGGGGCGCTGGCGAAGTTCCCCGATCCTGTCCAGAGCTCCTCGTCGGTATACAGCTTTCAAGCCTTGCAACAGCGAAAGAAGCACATCATCTCAGTCAATCAGATCAAATTTGTCGACATCGACCATGCCGCGATCGGAGATCTTCAGGTGCGGAATGACCGGAAGGGGAAGGAATGCGACCTGAAGGAAAGGCTCCTCCAGAGTTGTTCCCAGCGCGTAGGCGGCTTGCCTCAAGCCCTTGAGAATGTCACGCACGCGTTCATAAGGTTCAAGGCTCATCAGGCCGGCAACCGGTAACGCAATTTCACCGCTTACCTTGCCATCATCGACCACGACAAAGCCTCCCTTGATTTCTGCCAGTCGATTGGCCGCAAGTGCCATATCGTCTTCTGAAATGCCGACGACACAGATGTTGTGGCTGTCATGACCGACAGTCGACGCGATTGCACCCTTCTTCAACCCGAAGCCCTGGACAAAGCCGTTGGCGTGATTGCCGTTCTTCCCATGCCGTTCGATGACGGCGACCTTGACGATGTCGCGGGAAAGATCAATGCCTGTCTGGTTGCCTGTAGTGGGCAGTTTGTAGCGACGGTGCTCAGTTATGATCTTGCCGGGCATGACACCGATCACAGGTGTTTCTTCTTCTGAAACCGGGACACCGAAATGCATTGCCTGTACCGGCCGCATCCTGACGCTGTCGAGGCCAACCGGAGCAACTGCCTTGCGCGTCTGGAAGAGGTCGTCGGTTACCTTGCGGCCGGCCGCAAAAACCAAGTCTGCCTGGCAGTTTTCAAGGCTGTCGATAATGACGAGATCTGCGCGCCAGCCAGGAGCCACAAGACCGCGGTCGCGGAGACCGAAAGCACGGGCTGCCGAGATCGAGGCGGCCCGGTATATCGCCAGCGGTTCTACACCATGTGCAATTGCTGTGCGGATCATGTAGTCGAGATGACCCTGATCCGCGATATCCAGCGGATTGCGATCATCGGTACATAGCGCAAGATAAGGTGACAATCGCTCGGTGATAACTGGCATCAATGCATGCAGATCTTTCGAGACGGATCCTTCCCGAACGAGAATGTGCATACCCTTTCGGACTTTCTCCAGCGCTTCGTCGGCTGTCGTGCATTCGTGTTCGGTGCGAATACCGGCCGCAAGGTAACCATTGAGATCGTTGCCGCGTAGAAGAGGCGCGTGACCGTCGATGTGAGCATCATAAAATGCATCCAGCTTGGCGAGGCATCCCGGGTCCTTGTGGATGACGCCCGGGAAATTCATGAATTCGGCAAGCCCGAGGACTTTCGGATGACTTAAAAATGGCAAAAGCTTTTCGATCGGCAGATCAGCGCCACTTGTCTCCAGATGCGTTGCCGGGACACATGACGAAAGCTGAACGCGGATGTCCATGATTGTTTCCGCTGCAGAATCGAGAAAGAATCGGATGCCTTCTTCGCCGAGAACATTGGCAATCTCGTGCGGATCACAGATTGCCGTCGTCACGCCATAAGGTAGAACACAACGGTCGAATTCATGGGGCGTGACAAGCGAAGATTCTATATGAAGATGCGTGTCGATGAACCCTGGCACAACGATCCGGTCAGAGATGTCGATTTCCTCCTGGCCCTCATAGTCACCATAGGTGCCGACGATCCGCTCATCACAAATTGCTATGTCGGAGGCTACAAGCTCGCCCGTGACAAGGTCGAGGAAATGGCCGCCCTTGAGAACAATGTCGGCCGGTACACGTCCGGTGCCCTGATCGATGAGGCGTTCGAGCTTTGATGACATGGCTGGCTCCTTTCCTGTCTTATAACTGATGTCGACAGTCAGGCCAGGTGTATCGTTCACTCTGATCCCGCCCGCGAGCATCGCTGATAAAAAAGAAAAGGCTACTCTTTGGGCAAGTACGAGTGAAGGACGGGCGTCGTCGGGTCAGTATCGGCGCGGAGCATTGCCCGAAATGATTGGATGGTAGTCGCTATTGATTGTGTGATTGGCGATCGGACCGGCCGGATCACGACCTGCTGCATCTGCCGTCGGCCTGACAATGTTTGCCATTACGAGGGCTGCAGGCACATTGATTAGGGGAAAAGGAATATCTTCAGGCGTTTGCGAGCTGATAGCGCTCTGTCCTAGATGTCAGGTGTGGTTGGGCGCCTTTCGGCGCCCAACCAGCATATTATTCGACTGAGACGATCGAGCCTTCGTCCCATTTGAAGAGCGAGAAGCTCTGCGAGGTCAGGTCACCGCTTTCGCCATATGTCAGTTCGCCAATGGCTGTCTTGATGGCACTTCCGTCCTTGAGAGCCGCAGCAACTGCTTCACTGTCTTCGGATGTACCTGCCTTTTCGATTCCGGCCTTGATGACTTCAACAGCTGCATAGGCGTTCAAAGTGAATGCTTCTGCCGGGATATTCTTGGCGGCGAGGGCTTCTGCCGCAGCCTTGGATGCCGGGTTTTTGGTAGCATCTGCAGCATTGGTGAAGATTGTGCCGGCAGCGACGTCGGTTGCGATGTTCCAGTATTCGCTGTTGGACAGGCCATCACCGCCAATCAGGGTGGCATCGACGCCGATATCGGCCAGCTGGCGGGCCAACAGACCAGCTTCCGGATGGTAACCGCCAAAGTAAATGACTTCGGCGCCTTCGGCCTTGAGGCGAGTGGTGAGTGCGCTGAAGTCCTTGTCGCCAGGTGTCAGTGCATCATTCAAAACCTCGTCGACGCCACCAGCATTGAGTGTTGCCTTGAATGCATCGGCCAGGCCCTTGCCGTACTGGCCCTTGTCATTGATGATTGCGACCTTCTTGTCCTTGAAATGTTCGAGGACATAGTTCGCGGCAACTTCTGCCTGCTGATCGTCACGGCCGCAGGTGCGAAGAACATTGGAGAGACCGCGGTTGGTAAGGTCCGGTGCCGTGGCTGTCGGCGTTACCATGAGGATGCCGTTTTCAGCGAGGACATCGGATGCGGGCATTGCAACACCGGACGTGACCGGACCAACAACGAAGCGGACCCCTTCACCGACCAGTTGGTTGGCCGCAGAAACACCCTGTTTCGGTTCCCCGGCGTCATCAGTGACCTTCAGTACGATCTGCTCGCCATTGATGCCACCAGCCTTGTTGATTTCCTCGACGGCAACCTGAGCGCCGTTGCGTACCTGCTCGCCATAGGCCGCTACCGGACCAGTCAAAGGTGCGATGAGGCCGATCACAATATCCGCATGGGCGAGGGGGGCGAATGCCAGCGATGCGAGCATTGTCGCGCTGGCGAAAAATTTGCGGTTCATTCCGTTTCTCCTACGTTGTCTTTTGACCCTGTAATCCGGCGCGCCGTATCTGGCTGCGGCACGGATCTGTTGCAGTCGTAGATTGTCCTCTCACGCTTCGCAAGGAAATTGCTGGTGATCAGGCTTTCGTATCGGCCCACCGCTGAAAACCGTTCTGTTTGCACATGATCGTTGCGCGTCAATCAGAACAGAACCCGGCAGGATGGACCAATTCGGCAAGGCGAGACAAAAGATGCGAACGAACATGATCGCTCAAGGGCCGGACAGGGGGTAATGGTAAAATCGGGGGGGCAATGCCCCTTCTGGATCGGCAGCTACATATGGCGCATTCGATCATGAAAATCCTGGAAACCCAAGAACAAGTTCTCTCCACACAGGACAGAAGCGTACAGATCCACGAACTGCTGATGGATCGGAAAACGTGAAGGGGTTGGATTATGGCTTCGGTTATTGACGCGTTCTGCCCACCGCCTGCCATCTGAAGGCGGGGCGGTGGGCAGGCGCTGTTCAGATGTTGCCGTTCAAGATCGTCCGTAGCTTGTCGAAGATCTCGTCGATCTGATGCTTTTCGATAATCAGCGGAGGTGACATCGCGATAATGTCACCGGTGGTGCGGATCAGGAGACCATCCTCATAGGCCTTGAGGAAGGCGGAAAATGCCCGCTTGGTCGGTTCCCCAGCGATCGGTTCAAGTTCGATCGCCCCGATCAATCCAATATTGCGAATGTCTATGACATTTGGGCAATCCTTCAACGAATGCAGCCCGTCTTCCCAATAGGAGGCCAATTCTTCTGCCCGGGTCAAAAGCCCTTCTTCTTTGTAGGTGTCCAGGGTTGCAAGGCCGGCAGCCGCAGCAATCGGATTTCCGGAATAGGTGTAGCCGTGCATGAACTCGATCATATGCTCCGGACCGTTCATGAACGCATCGTGGATTTCGGAGGTCACGAACACGGCTCCCATCGGGATGACACCGTTGGTGAGGCCCTTTGCCGTTGTAATGATATCCGGCTTTACGTCGAAATACTGGGCGGCGAAGGGTGCGCCAAGACGCCCGAAGCCTGTGATCACTTCATCAAAGATCAGGAGGATGCCGTGTTTCGTGCAGATTTCGCGCAGTTTCTGCAGATAACCCTTCGGCGGGAGGAGTACACCGGTTGAGCCGGCAACCGGTTCGACGATGACCGCTGCGATAGTCGACGCATCATGGAGCGTAACGATCCGTTCCAGTTCGCTCGCAAGGTCGCCACCGTGTTCGGGTATTCCACGGGTGAAGTTGTTCTTGCCCGGCAGATGGGTGTGAGGCAGGTGGTCGACGCCTGTGAGCAACGTGCCGAACATCTTGCGATTGGCAACGATGCCTCCGACAGAGATCCCGCCGAAATTGACGCCATGGTAGCCGCGCTCTCTGCCAATCAGGCGACTGCGGGCGCCATCTCCCTTCACCCGGTGATAGGCAAGGGCTACCTTCAGCGCTGTTTCCACGGATTCAGAGCCGGAATTTGTATAAAGAACGTGGTTCATGCCGTCAGGGGCAATGTCGACCAGTCGGTTTGCCAGTTCGAATGCCTTGGGGTGGCCGAGCTGAAAAGCTGGCGCATAGTCAAGTTCACCCGCCTGTTGGCGGATTGCCTCGGTAATTTTGGGACGGCAATGGCCTGCATTTACGCACCATAGGCCTGCTGTTGCGTCCAGAACCTGTCGCCCGTCATGCGTCGTATAGTGCATGTCTTTTGCACTGACGAAAAGGCGTGGCTCCTTCTTGAACTGGCGGTTGGCAGTAAACGGCATCCAGAACGCCCGTAGATCATTGGGCGCTGTATTGAGGCGGTTGGACATGAAAGACTCCCCATCGGCAAGTCCGCCGATTTTATTGACTAGATGGTCAAAGTATCAGTGCCAATGGCGCCGTCAAGCCGCTGCTGACACCGTGGAGAGGGATGGCTTCAAGTATTTGAATGTGGAGGAAGAGGTCACTTGTCTGCGCCCTTCCTCCTTCGTGATGGTATGATCAGGCCGCCGCGAATTTTGCCTGGACAGGCTGGCAGTAGATTTCCTCGAGAGCGGCGAGAACCTTCAATACCGCCGGCGATGAACAGGAATAATAGATGGTCTGTGCGTCACGGCGTGTCTTGACCAGATCTTGTGCCCGCAGCTTGGACAAATGCTGCGAAAGAGCGGACTGGCTCAGTCCGACACGTACCGCAAGAGCGCCAACTGCGACTTCACCCTTGACAAGACAACACAGTATCAACAGGCGCTTTGTATTTGCCATGGCAGAAAGCAAACCTGCAGCGGCGAGCGAATGCTCGGAAAGTGGCATCGTATCCATAAGTTTTGATTTCCCCTTGAAGCGGGAACGCTTCAATATACCCACCTTGAAAGCCGGGAGACTAACAAGTGTAAGCAAGTGTTGTATATCCCTAATTTTCGGGTAAAATTTTCTCCGGGATGCCCGAATTGTACAAGTTTGAAATATAACTAAGCGCTTCTGCGGACGAAGTAATTGGCGTTTCGAATTCATACCGCGCCTGTTTGTCGCCACCCACGATATCTAGTCCTGACCGGCCAATGCGTGAAAAAGCGACAGTTTGTCGCTTTTAGACGAAAGATTGTTGCGTCAACTCGGGCCGCCAGCCTGGCCCGATGTCGCAGGTAGTACTGCGGTTAACGGAATTCTGCAGGTTGTGAACGGTTCCCGCTCAATGTGTTTGTGTCCGGTGCCTGTGTCTGGTCAAGCCGGCAATGATGTCGTCGGCACAAATCGTGCCAATCACGCTGCCGTTGTCGATCACACCGAGTGTTCCAGGGTGACGGGCCAGTGCGTCAAGGATTTCAACGAGTGGCGTGCCGCGCCTGGCGGTGGCCGAGACACCACCAGTCGGTGCGCCAGCGGTGACCCCGGGCCGCATGACATCGCCGGCCGTCAGCATGGTGATGGGGTTCAGATGCTGGACGAAATCGGCGACGTAACTATCGGCAGGATCGCGAACGATTTCCTGTGGCGTTCCGCACTGAATAATGTGTCCACCTCCCATGATGGCAATACGATTTCCGATCCTGAAAGCTTCGTCGAGGTCGTGACTGACAAACAGGATTGTCTTCTTCAGCCGCTGCTGGAATTCGAGAAGCTCCTCCTGGAGTCGATTTCGGATCAGCGGATCAAGCGCCGAGAATGGTTCGTCCATGAGCAGGATTGGGGCTCCGGTGGCAAACGCGCGGGCAAGTCCCACGCGCTGCTGCATTCCGCCGGAAAGCTCACCAACTTTACGGTCGGCCCATTGGCTGAGGTTTACCAGTTCAAGCTGTTCAGCGACCCGTTCGCGACGCTCTGCTTCCCGCACCCCGGACAGTTCCAGCCCGAAGCCGACATTTTCTGCAACGGTACGCCAGGGCAGCAGGCCAAACTGCTGGAATACCATAGAGACGGTGTTGGAGCGTAGATCGCGCAGCGCTTTGGGGCTGGCCTTGTATGGGTCGATCATGCCGTTCTGTGTTCTGACACGAACACTTCCGCGGGCGACGGGTGCTAGGCCGTTGACGGCGCGCAAAAGTGTAGACTTTCCGGAGCCGGACAGCCCCATCAGAACAAGAATTTCTCCGTCCTGAACAGTAAGCGAGGCATTGGCAACGCCCACGACCATGCCGGTTTCGGCGCTGATCTCGTCGCGGCTCTTGCCCTGGTCGATCAGTTCGACCACGTGGTCGTATTTTTCACCGAAGACAATATCGATGTTTTCGAAAACAACTGTATCCGTCATGTACCATCTCCAGATGCGGGCCGGAACATTCGATCAAGAATGATGGCCAGGATCACGATGCACAGGCCCGCCTCAAAGCCACGGGCAATGTTGACGGTATTGAGTGCACGCACAACTGGTACCCCGAGCCCATTGGCGCCAACCAGCGCTGAAATGACGACCATGGACAGTGAAAGCATGATAGTCTGGGTAAGGCCGGCCATGATTTGCGGCATGGCAAAGGGTAATTCCACCTTGCGCAGTACCTGGCCAGGTGTGGCGCCAAACGCGACGGCGGCTTCCGTCAATGCTTCCGGCGTTGAAACGATGCCAAGACGTGTCAGCCGGATGGGTGCAGGAATGGCGAAGATTACGGTAGCGATCAGGCCCGGCACCATACCTAGTCCGAAGAGGATCAATGCCGGAATGAGATAGACGAATGTCGGGATTGTCTGCATCAGGTCCAGGACCGGACGCATTATCTCATAGATCCAGGTTCGTCTGGCTGCAGCTATACCGAGAGGTATTCCAACTGCCATGCAGACAGCGGTTGCAGCAACGACGAGGGCCAGTGTCTCCGTCGTTTCGTCCCAATAGCCCTGGTTGATGATCAGGAGCAGGCCCGCTGCGGTAAAGAGCGCTACAGAAAGCGAGCGCCTGAACCACCATGACAGTCCCGTCATCGCAGCGACGATGAAAAGGGGGTGAGGTGTTTGCAATACGAATAGCAGGCCGTCGATAACGGCCGCCAGAACATGCGAGAGCCAGTCGAAGAACCAGGCTCCGTTATCGGTTAGCCAGTCCACAAAGTCGTTGGCCCAGCGGCCCATAGGAATCTTGAAGTCAGTCAGCCAATCCACTGCGGTACGTCCGGTTGGATAATGTCAGGTAGATCGGGGCTGGATGCCCCGATCGGCGACGCGGCTGGCTTAAAGGCCGAGCTCGGACTTGACGGCTGCGAGGGCGTCGCCGCCATCGCGTGTGGTCACGTTTGCAAGCCAGGATTCGATGGCATCGGGATTAGCCTTCAGCCACTTGGTGGCAGCGTCTTCAGGGTCGTCGCCATCATTCAGGATTGATCCCATAATCTCATTTTCCATTGGCAGTGAAAACTTGAGATTCTTGATGAAGGTGCCAACATTGGGGCACTCCTCGGTATAGCCGGCGCGAACATTGGTATAGACCTCGGCTCCCCCGAAGTTGGGGCCGAAAACGTCGTCACCGCCTTCAAGATAGGTCAGCTCGAAATTGGCGTTCATCGGATGGGGTTCCCAGCCGAGGAAGACAATCGGCTCGCCGGCTTTGTTGGTGCGCGCGACCTGTGCGAGCATCCCCTGCTCGGATGATTCGACAACCTCGAAGTCCTTCAGGCCGAACGTATCATTTTCGACCATGTCGATAATGAGCCGGTTGCCATCATTTCCAGGCTCGATACCGTAGATCTTACCCTGAAGTGCATCCTTATGGGTTGCAATATCCTCGAAACTCTTGATGCCGAGTTCGGCACCCTTGGCATTGGTTGCCAGCGTATATTTTGCGCCAACGAGGTTCGGTCCAAAGGATTCGACAGACTTATCGTCGAGGAAGGGACGCACGTCGGCTTCCTGTGTCGGCATCCAGTTGCCGAGAAAGATGTCGATATCCTTGTTCTTGAGCGAGCTGTAGGTCACCGGAACTGACAGAACCTTCACATCCGTTTCGTATCCGAGAGCCTGGAGAAGAACGGATGCAGTTGCCGTGGTTGCCGTGATGTCGGTCCAGCCAACGTCGGAGAATCGTACCGTGCTGCAAGATTCCGGCTCTGCTGCCACCGCAGCCTGGCCAAATGCTGCTAGCGATAGGGCGCCAGCAAGCAGGATCCTCATGACATTGCTCATTATTATCTCCTTTTTGTTCCCGGTGTCATTATCAATATATGGATGAATGAGGCAAGCACGCCTCAAGAAACTCGCTGTATTACCAGTCGCAGATCGTGGCGGTGCCCTGTTGTACAAGGGCATTTTTTCTGTGGTTTTATTGAGCGGACGTATTCCCCGAGGCGCGAATGGACGCCAGAAGGATAGCATGGCAAAGCTCTATTTTCACTATGCATCGATGAATGCCGGAAAGTCCACGTTGCTTCTTCAGGCCTCCTACAATTACCAGGAAAGAGGCATGCGGACCGTAATCCTGACGGCAGCTCTCGACAGCCGCGCAGGTGTCGGGCGCGTTGCTTCGCGCATCGGATTACAGGCGGAGGCCATCCCGTTTAAAGCCGGTGACGACCTCTATGCCCTGGTTGTCGGCCTGCAAGAAACCGAACGGCTCGCCTGTGTCTTCGTCGACGAGGCGCAGTTCCTCGAACCGAAGCAGGTGTGGCAGTTGGCGCGACTGGCTGACCGCGTTGGCATCCCGGTTATGACGTATGGGCTCAGGACCGATTTTCAGGGGAAATTGTTCCCCGGCTCGCAGGAGCTGTTGGCGATTGCCGACGAGCTTCGCGAGGTTCGTACGATCTGCTTTTGTGGGCGCAAAGCGACGATGGTGGCGCGTCTCGATGAAAACGGCGATGTCGTGAGACACGGTGCGCAGGTGGATGTGGGTGGCAACGAGAAGTATGTGTCGTTGTGTCGCTGCCATTGGGACGAGAAAATTCATTGTCGCCCGGTTACTTGATCTTCGTCAAAGAACTGCGCGGATGAAATTCGTATCAGTCATGCAACGCCTCACAGGGCGTAGTTCAGGAGAAAAAGAATGTTCAAGACTGCAAAGACCGCCTTCGCCCTCGCCACTGGCCTCGCTCTGTTCACCCTCCCAGCATTTGCTGCGGAAATCGAGGTGAAGATGCTGAACAAGGGCAGCGACGGACAGGTCATGGTATTTGAGCCGGCTGCCATCAAGGCGGCACCTGGTGATGTCATCAAGTTCGTGCCGACTGACAAGGGACACGATGCGGCTGGCGTCAAGGGAATGCTTCCCGATGGTGTGGACGTATTCAAGGGCAAGATGAACCAGGAACTCGCCATCACAGTTGATCAGGAAGGCGCCTATGTCGTGAAATGCACGCCGCATCTCGGCATGGGTATGGTTGCTCTCATCGTTGTTGGCGACGGCACGCCTGCCAACCTCGAAGCAGTCAAGACCGGCAAGTTGCCGAAGAAGGCACGTGAACGGATCGATGGGGCTATTGCGGAGCTTGGCCTTTAAGTCACAGCGCTGATCACGACTTTACATCGGGTCGCCATGGTATAAATCCATGGCGGCCCCTTTTTGTCAGTGGGAGACGTCATGGAGAGTGGCAGGGACGACTTTGCGGCATTGCGCACCATCTTATCGGGTATCGAACAGGATATTGAACAGATCTGTGCATCTGTGGCCGAGGCGGTGCGACACAAAACGATCCCGGACGAAGACAGCGATACATTCAATATCAATCCGGTTGAAGAGATTGCGACCGCATGGGTTGGTGTACAGCAGGATCTGGTGATCCTTGCTGCCGCGATTGGTGCCAGTGTTGACAAGGCGATAATGCGATTCGATCAACCGCCAGCAAATACGACGGTCCAGCGATTGCAGACCTTCGTGCGCGGGTTCTGGAAACGGCAATCGCGGCGCAAGGAGAGTTCGACTGAAGATGTCCTTCGCATCGAGCTTGCCAATGCAAATGATCTTTATGGCCTGCTACAGTCATACCGTGGCCAACTGGTTGCGACACGCCACTCTCTCGAGTCAAATCTTGTCGAATTGACTTCGCACAGGTCAGACCTTGTCGACCATCTCTGCGTTGCCAAGGAGCCGGATGGGAAGGAGCATTTCCAATCCGTGTTAACGGTTGAACGCTACCTGCAGGTTATTGCGGATGTCATAAGGGAACTGAATGCGCAGCTTGGAAGCGCAAATATTTTGATCAACAAATTGGCAATCGAGGCGGAACGGATGGTTCTGCTGATCGGTATCCTGGCGCGCCGGCAGGATCGTTCGGTGATGGCGCCAATCTTGTTCGACAAGGCCGCTCTGCCGCATGTCGTTCCGCTGATTGAACTGTATGATCGGGGCATGCTGGCGAGTGTCGAGATTGAACGGCGCAAGACAGCAATCGAAAGTCGATTTTTTGAGAGTTATGGTGACCTCCTCGACAACGACGCTCGCACTGACTACGTGAAGACTACAAACGCAGAGGTAGGCCATGCTTGATCCGATCGTCCGATTCTTCCGTAGAGCAGTTGCAGCGGTGGTGCATGGTTTTGGACTCTTGATTGCATGGCTTG
This sequence comes from Pseudomonadota bacterium, assembly GCA_023390055.1. Lineage (GTDB taxonomy): Bacteria > Pseudomonadota > Alphaproteobacteria > Rhizobiales > Rhizobiaceae > Neorhizobium. The sequence continues at coordinate 45,395 of JAEWDP010000132.1, forward strand.
TCTGGCCGCTTCGTGCGGGACATGGCTGGTATTCGCGGCGCAGCTGGATGATAAAGGGACCACTTCTTGCGGTCGGTATCCTGTTTGTTGGTCTCTATGGCTATTTCTTCTGGCAGACACAGGTCTGGAGCGGATTTGATCCGGACTTTACCGAGGAATACAACTGGTCCGCACGGGTTGTTCCGGCGGGTCAGCGACTACCTGCAGCGGAGGCTCCAGGTGGAGATGCCGGGCCCGCAACACCGGCTGCCCCGCAGTGCCAGCCATCGGCGATTGTCGAAGTTGTTGGCGATCTCACGAACAGCAATGTCAACGAGAACGCATGGATCTCTTCCATGCTGCTTTACCGATTGGGATTTTTCGGCCTGAATTGGGACCATACGCCATTTATGGATAACAAGGCTTCCTTTCAGCGTGGCGTAAACCAGGCTGTTCGACGGACCTCGGTCGAGCTTGTTGATGCGCTTGCCCGTGTCCGGGGGACGTCGGGAATAAACAGCAATCTGCAGGATGCTCGAAACAACCTGCAGTTCGATGAGTATTCATGGTATTTCGGGTTGACCCCATTTGGTCCGAAGACACCCACTCCAAGTTATTATCGGGCGGCAATCGACAGTTTCAAAAAATTCAATACAGAACTTGCTGCCTGCAACGCGACCTTTGACAGTCGCGCAGACAATCTTGTTCAGTTCGTTGATCGAATTGCCAACGACCTCGGCAGTACATCAGCAATCTTGCGGGAGCGGTCCGAGAACCACAATGGTGGCTGGTTCGATACGCGTGCCGATGACCGTTTCTGGTTCGCATATGGCCAGCTTTATGGCTATTATGCCATTTTGTCTGCGGCTGGTGTGGACTTTTCTCAGGTCATACGTGAGCGCAATCTGGGAGCACTATGGGACGATACGCTCGGCCAGTTTCGTGCGGCACTTCGTATCCAGCCGGGTATCATATCCAATGGCCGCGAAGACGGCTGGATCATGCCGACGCATCTGGCAACCATGGGCTTTTATATCTTGAGGGTCCGATCGAACCTCGTCGAAATACGTTCGGTCCTCGATCGCTAGCTGTTACCCTCAGGCGATCAATCCGAGACGGATCGCCTTGGCCACAAGCTGGGTGCGATTGACGCAGTCCATCTTCTTGATGGCATTTGTCATGTGTGCGTTGACCGTATGATCCGACAGGCACAGGATCCGTCCGATTTCCACGGATGTCTTGCCTTGAGCCGTCCAACGAACGACTTCCAGTTCTCTGCTGGAGAGGCGGATCGGAGTGGTACGGATTTCTGCGCGCCGTAATTGATCGAAGGCGTCGAAGGCGTGCAGGGATATCATTCCAAGTTCGTTGATCTCAACCTGTTCCAAGGGTGCGCGCTTGCCATCAAACCGAAGCAGGAACGGGTCTCCCTCGAGCGAACGAAAAGGCATGACTGCTGATGACAGCAGTTCAAACTTCCGCATTAGACGCGCCATTTCGGCCGGCAATTTCGAACCGAGCTCTGCCTCCAGTTCATCAAGCGTCCAGGCTTGCGGCAACATCGATGTGAACAGTGTTGGCATAACGGGACAGGCGCCAAGCAGTCCCGCATCATCGAATGCGTTAATATAGCTGATGGGGAGGGTGCTCTCGATGATGGCGCGTGACAAAAGCATGTCATCACGAGCCGGTTTCGTAATGAGCGATACGTAAGAAAAGCCGAAGGCCGTGGTGACATGCTTCAGCGCAGCCAGAATCTCAGTCTGGCTGCGTGCAGCAGCAATGGCTCCGCTGAGAGCAATCTGCCTGTCCGGCTTCTTGATCTTCGCTAATGACAACTTTTACCTGTCCACCCCTACAGAACCCTAGATTCCGCTGACCTAGTACGGAAACCCTTTCGGTGGTTTACGATAGATGGTCAGATTTTAACTAGTTAGCAATTCAAGACGGACTTTGGCAATGTGCTATTGCTATTATGTATACCTTGTCCGTTTTCGCGGTGGTTTAGCTGAAATTCCGCCATCCATTTCTAAATATGATGATTTTTGTCACCTTTAATGTTGACAAATTGAATCATGTTTTTTAGATGGCGAAATCAAGGAGAACATTCAGTCACCCTCCCTAGCTATATGCCGAATCCGCTCGTGTGCGGTGCGCCTTTGTGCGTCCGGTTATTTCGTGCGCCAATAGAGAAAGGAACACCATGAATATCCGGATCCAAACATCCTTCCTGTTGGCCTGCACGGCGATGGTGAACGTACTCTCTGTCCCAGCGATTGCACAAGAAACCAGAGAACTTACTCAGTTGCCGGCTATTGTGGTGAAGGGCGATAGAGTGACGAGGCCTGCTGGTGACCTGGCGGATACACCGACTGCGTCACAAACAACTGCAGATGAGATCGAAGCCAATCAGATTTCGAGCTTCGAGGATCTTGGGCGCAGGCTTGAGCCTGGCCTGAATTTCAATCGTGAAACCCGAAGCGTTAACATTCGGGGTCTGGAACAAAACCGGGTGCTGACCAGCATTGACGGAATTCCGGTTCCATACCTTCTTGATGGTGCACGTGGTGCGGAAGGTGGCTCTGACAGCTTTGACTTCGATTCCCTCTCTACGATCGACATTGTTCGTGGCGCAGATTCCAGTCGAGCTGGTTCGGGCGCACTCGGTGGAGCTGTAGTACTGAGAACACTGGAACCTGAAGATCTGATCGGCGCAGATCGAGACTGGGGCGGTGTGTCGAAGTTGATATATGACAGCCAGAGTAAAAGTTTTGGAGGTTCCGCTGCAATCGCCAAACGGATCGAGAACACCTCCGTTCTGTTTCAGGGAAGTTATAGAAAGGGGCATGAACGCGACAATCAGGGAAATGTTGGAGGATTTTCCACGACCCGGACGCAGCCCAACCCTTCGGATATTGATCAGTATAACCTCCTCTTCAAATTACGGCAGCATGCAGATGGCGGTCATGTCTTCGGGCTTACCGGTGAACGTTACCACCGGGACGAGGACTATGATGATAAGGTTGGGCAGGGCCTAATGGGGAACTATCGCCCGGGCGACCTCTACGGTTTCGAAGATCTGAAACGAGATCGACTATCACTGGACTACCGTTTTGATGCGGAAAGTGCAGATGCCTGGCTCGACAGTGCCAATGCCGTTTTCTATTGGCAGAATGTTGTCCGCAACACCGGAAACGAGGGGTATCGATCGAACACTGTCGTTGGCGAGTACTGGCGCGACAACGAATTTGAAGAGCGTGGTTTCGGGTTTACGGGCAATGCGGAGAAATCGTTCGTCACCGGTAGTTTGAGCCACCATCTGACGAGTGGGCTGAACGTCGCCTTTACGAAGGCTTCCCAGTATTCGTCAGGGGACGATAACTGCGATATCGCCTACAGCTTCACCTGCAATTTTCTGCATACCAACCAATCCGATATGCCGGATGTTGATGGGCGAATGGTCGGAGTTTTCATCGAGGATAGGATTGGGCTCGGTGAAACAGGATTCTTCCTGACGCCGGGACTGCGATACGACGCGTACGATTTCGATCCGAGGGAAACTGCGTCTTATACGAATGGAGCAAACTATATTGGAATGCCGGCTGGGCAGTCCGGCAGCCGACTGTCGCCAAAACTGCGCGCTTCCTATGAGCCAACGAACGAAGTGGAACTCTATGCTCAATGGGCCATGGGTTTCCGTGCGCCGGACGTCAACGAACTCTACATGAATTACGGTGCCCCCGGAACGTATCTTACCGTCGGAAATCCGAACCTTGATCCTGAAACGAGTAATGGGTTCGAGATCGGTGCCAATCTGGGAGATGATGATTTTGGTGGGCATCTGGGCGTGTTTTATAATCGCTACCGCAATTTCATTGATACCGAGTCGCGTAGTGACACCACCGGAACCTATCCAATGGGGATCACAGAGTATTTCAATCGCGACAAGGTTCGTATCTACGGGATAGAGCTCTCTGCTCACAAACACTTCGGCAATGGTGTCAGGATCTACGGTGCGATGAGTTATGCGGACGGTGTCGACCTTGATACGGACGAAGATATCCGCTCTGTTGCGCCTCTAAAAGTTGTACTGGGTACTGGATACGCCACTGAAACCTGGGGCGCGGATCTCCTATTCACAGCAGTTAAGGGCGTCGACGATGACGGAAATGATGATACTATCGATGCGCCAGGTTATGGTATCTTTGACCTGACAGGTTGGTGGAAACCGGAGCGAACGAAAGGCCTCACGCTCCGGGCCGGTGTCTACAATATTTTCGACAAAACCTACTATGATGCGATATCGCTTGCATCGAAGCAGACGTCGCAACCGGACGAGTATTATTCCGAGCCTGGTCGGACATTCAAAATCTCTCTTACCCAGCGATTTTAGGCATATGTAAAGTTTGGCGGGCAGGGCGTGTGTGTTCTCGTGCTGCCCTTTCCGTTGACTGTCGTACGAAAAGTGCGACAGGTCTTGTCTCCGTGCCCCATTCTGTGGCCAAGTCCTTGCAACGACAATCGGGGGTGAGGCAAATGACGGACGTCAAATCTGATATCGAGATTGCGCGGGTTGCACAGAAGAGGCCCATCACGGAAATCGGGGCAAGGCTCGATATCCCTGCTGAGCATCTGGCGCCCTATGGGTACGACAAGGCGAAGATCAGCGCCCCATTCATCCGTTCGCTGGCTGACCGCCCGGACGGCAAGCTCATACTGGTCACCGCTATCAACCCGACCCCCGCTGGTGAGGGCAAGACGACAACGACAGTGGGTCTTGGAGACGGGCTTAATCGTATTGGCAAGCGAGCCGCCATCTGTGTGCGTGAACCGTCTCTCGGACCGTCGTTTGGAATGAAGGGCGGAGCGGCCGGTGGTGGCTATGCGCAAGTCATTCCGATGGAAGACATCAACCTTCATTTTACGGGTGATTTTCATGCGATCACGTCAGCCCATAACCTGCTGGCTGCGATGATCGACAACCATATCTATTGGGGAAATCCGCTCGATATTGATGTGAGACGGATCGTCTGGCGTCGGGCAATGGACATGAATGATCGATCACTGCGACAGATGGTCGGCGCACTCGGTGGTGTCGTGAATGGTTTTCCGCGCGAATGTGGATTTGATATCACGGTTGCCTCCGAAGTCATGGCAATCCTCTGTCTCGCTGAAGATTTTGACGATCTGGAGAAGCGCCTTGGAGGGATCATCGTCGCATACCGTCGCGACAAAAATCCAGTCTTTGCCCGTGACCTGAAGGCTGATGGCGCCATGGCAGTTCTGCTCAAGGACGCAATGCAGCCAAATCTGGTGCAGACGCTGGAAAACAATCCTGCTTTCGTACACGGCGGACCGTTCGCCAATATTGCTCATGGCTGTAATTCAGCAATCGCGACCAAGACGGCGCTGAAGCTTGCCGACTATGTGGTGACCGAAGCGGGTTTTGGTGCAGATCTTGGAGCAGAGAAATTTTTCGACATTAAATGCCGCAAAGCCGGCCTCATGCCGTCCGCTGCAGTGATTGTGGCAACAGTGCGGGCACTGAAGATGAACGGTGGAGTGAAAAAGGAGGATCTGGGTACTGAGGACGTGGTTGCGTTGGCGCGCGGTTGCGCCAATCTTGGTCGTCATATAGCCAATGTCCGGCGCTTCGGTGTGCCAGTCGTGGTTGCCATCAACCATTTCACATCAGATACTGAGGCGGAGGTCGCAGCGGTGCAGGATTATGCCGGGCGGCATGGCGCAGATGCCGTCCTCTGCCGTCATTGGGCGGAAGGATCCGCCGGCATTGAAGAGTTGGCGCAGCGTGTCGTGGAGCTTGCGGACAGCGGGCAGGCCAATTTCAAACCGCTTTATCCTGATGACATGCCACTGATGGAAAAGATCGAGACGGTTGCATCAAAGATTTATCACGCAGGTGAGGTGACTGCGAGCAAGGCCGTGCGTGACCAGCTCGACGCCTGGGAAGAGCAGGGGTACGGGCACCTTCCGGTGTGCATGGCAAAGACGCAATATTCGTTCTCCACCGACCCCAACCTGCGGGGAGCTCCGGAAGGTCACGTCGTGACCGTGCGTGAAGTGCGGCTTTCCGCTGGCGCCGGTTTTGTCGTTGCCATCACCGGAGAGATCATGACCATGCCGGGTTTGCCTAGCGTGCCGTCGGCAGAGCGGATTTCGCTCAATGACAGTGGTTTTATAGAGGGGCTTTCATGAAGAATACTTAGCGACAGTATCGATAGCCATTCTTTCGCTCCAGAATATCGAGGTGCAGGTGGTCCTGATGGGCCGCGTCGCTTCCGGGTGACAGGACCGTCGTGAAGTGCAGACAAGCACCGGCGGTCGCCGTGCGCTGGAATGCCCCCTCCATGGTGCTGTCCTTGTCGCGAGGCTTCATTTCTACTTCACTGCCATCATCGAGCCGAAGGCTGACGATGTCGATTGCGTTGCCGCGGGCGTGCTCCGAAATCTTGCCCGTGGAGGCGCCATTGCGCCGACGGCAAGCATAGGTCGTGCCGGTTATAATGCTGGTGATCCTGCGCCCCGGCATGGCGATATCGAGCGCTGGCTGGACGGTATCCTTCAGCCAATGTGCCAGTGAAAGAGCGGTCTTGCATCGCATCTTGGCCTTGCCGACGTCTATTCCCGGCAAAGCTTCGAACAATTCTACGGGTTTGCGTATGCCACAGGCCGATCCGTCCTCTATCGCACTCACCTTCTCGAACTTTGTCCCGAGTTCGGTCAGGGCAGCCAGGCATTCCCGGAGCGCCTTGGGATCTTCATTTTCCAGAGGTTTGGGCGGTCGTTGTTTCGTTGATGAGGGCGCCTTCTCATTCTGAAGGGATTCTTCATCTGCCGATTTTGGCTGCCTTTGATTTTCGCCTGCAGATTTTTGATCTTCTGTATTGTCAGGCAAATCCGGTTTCGGCTCCGGTTTTGGCACTTCTGCAGGAGAGGGATCATCTTTCTCAGCCGATCTTCCTGATGTTATCACCTCTTCCTGCTGCTTGCCGTCCGTTGGCTTTTCTTCAGGAACCGGACCGGAACGCGGTAGGGAGGCACCCAATATCAGTGGCAAACCCAACAGCAGGATGAGATGAGAGGAACGCGGCATTGACGTACTCCAAGATTGATCCAGGACGGGCAACGCACATGGTCGGAGTTTGGTCGCATCAGGATGCAAACAAATCTGCTTGCGGAGAAACAAGGTCCGGGTTATCTCTTCCATCATGAACAACTCGATGAACATTGCTAACTGGTGGTGGGCACGCTAACGCGGCCTTGACCAGTCATGTCCATCGACAAGACCCAGAGCCGCCCGAAATTCGAGGCGGCTTTTTTGTTTTCCGCCGACGAACGCGGGCAATGCAGATACCGCTAAGATGCTGGACAGAATTTGTCTGGAATGGCATCGACCCGGCAGAGACGGAGAGCAGACATGGTGACGATCATTAAGGATGACGGTTCTGAAACTTACGAGACACGGAGTGGAATCTCGGTCAGTCGCAAGCGGCGTTCCGCCCCTTATGCTGATGCGATCTCGAGTTACGTCGACGGACTTGATGAACGGCGCGGTGCAGTCTTTTCGTCCAACTACGAATATCCTGGCAGATACACGCGATGGGATACTGCCATCATCGATCCGCCGCTGGCTATCTCCTCGTTTGGCCGCAATGTCTGGATCGAGGCCTATAATGAACGCGGCGAGATATTGCTTTCGTTCATAGCCGACAAGCTGAAGACGGTCGCAGACCTGACTTTCGCAACATTTACCGACCGGCGTCTTGATTTGACCATCAATGAGCCAACGCGTTCTTTCACAGAGGAGGAACGGTCCAAGATGCCGACGGTGTTTACCGTCCTGCGCGCCGTGGTCGACCTCTTCTATTCGGATGCGGATTCAGCAATCGGACTGTTCGGCGCATTTGGCTATGATCTTGCGTTCCAGTTCGATTCGATCAAGCTTTCGATGCAACGTCCGCAAGACCAGCGAGACATGGTCCTTTTCCTGCCGGACGAAATCCTAGTTGTCGACCATCACGCCGCCAAGGCATGGATTGACCGCTATGATTTTGCCAAAGAGGTAGTGACTACAGAAGTAAAATCCGGAGATATTCCAGCGGAAAAGTTCCAGCGTACGACCGTGACACCGCCAAAG
>JAEWDP010000086.1 GCA_023390055.1 Pseudomonadota bacterium
CTACGCAAACCCTCAACGACCACGAGGATTTCACTCACGGCAAACAGCCCGATGGTCAATGTCGTGAAATCGACACCGCCAAGAAGTTCAAGCGAGCCGAATGTGAACCGTTCAACACCTGAACCGCCGTCGATACCGACCATGGCCATCAGCAGCCCGATTGAAATTGCGGCCCACGTCTTTGCGGTTCTTGCATCGCCGATGGTCGCCAGAAGCGCAAATGAAAGGGTCATCAGCGCAACATATTCACTTGGCCCGAATGTGACGGCTATGCGCGCCAGGGGAATAGCTAGGAATGTCAACAGCACGACTGTCAATGTCCCGCCGATGAAGCTTCCGACCCCGCTGATTGCAAGGGCCGCGGCACCGCGCCCCTGCTGCGCCAGAGGAAATCCGTCAAGCGTCGTCATCACGAGGCCGGGGTCTCCGGGGATGTTGAGGAGAATGGAAGAAATGCGTCCACCATAGCCGCTGCCGTAGTAGATTCCGGCCAGAAGAATGAGAGCGCTTTCAGGTGGCAGGCCAAGCGCAAAACAAAGCGGCAGGAGGAGGACGATCGAATTGATCGGGCCGATGCCCGGCAGCGCACCGACGGCCGTACCGAGTGCGGCACCCAGAAACGCAAGAAAAAGATTGAAGGGCGTGAAGGCAACCGTAAAGCCGAAGGCGAGCGAAGAAAGTGCGTCCATGTCTTAAAATCCCAGTGGTCCGCGCGGCAGACCGAGCCCCAGGCCTAGATCAATCAGTATGAAGATCACGCATGCCGTCACGATGGACGCTATGATCGACGGTATGACCCGGCCTTTGAACGCCAGTGCGCAAAAGAAACCGAGGATCGATGTTGCAGGAACAAATCCCATGGGTACGAGAACAAACGGGTAGATCAGTGTCGCAGCCACGATCAGTCCCACCCGGCCGTAGTCGCCGGCTTCCCATTCGATGGTCTCTGGCCGGATTGCAACACTTGCACCTGACACCACAAGAACCAGTCCGATTATGATCGGGAAGGCTTTCGGACCAATAGGATCAGCCGCGAACGCAACCTGAAGATTATAGCCGTGCCAGATGGCTCCGGCTCCAAGCAGAACAAGAGCGAGCCCTGTCGCCCGGTCGAAGGTCGGGTTCGCGGCCATCTGATCAATTCCCGCTTGTTGGCAGGCCAACTTCAGCAGCGAGCGCTCTGAAGTCCTTGGTCCGCTTCTTGGCAAAGGCGTCAAAGTCGGCACCGACCAGATCGTAGGCAAACAGACCCTGTTCGGTTCTCGCCTTCTGCCACTCCGGATTGTCGTTGAGCGTGCTCAACGCATTCGTCCAATAGGCATATTGTTCGTCCGTAATTCCAGGAGGAGCATAAAATCCCCTGACGATCGGCCACTCGACGTCATAGCCGGCTTCCTTGGCTGTCGGCACATCGGCATAGGCACCCGGCAGCCTTTCGGCTGAAAATGTCGCGAGTATCTTGATTTCGCCGGCCTCGAGCTGGCCCAGCATTTCGGAGGCGTCGCCTGGAAGTGCTTCGATCGTGCCACCTAAAAGAGCGGCAAGGGCTTCTCCACCGCCTTCATAGGAGAGGTATCGCATCGCCTTCGGGTCGATACCGGCAGCCTTCGCCACCAGAGCAGGCTTCATCCAGTCCTGGCTTCCGACAGTTCCGCCGGCACCGATGGCAACCGAGGCGGGATCCTTCTTCAGCGCGGCAACAAAATCCTCAAGCGTATTGAACGGACTATCCTTGCGGACGGCCAGGACCCCGTAATCGGCACCGATGGCACCGAGCCAGCGGACATCGTCCTCCGTGAACCTGCCGAATTTGCCCTGAGCAAGGTTTACCCAGGATCCGGTCGAAACCGCGATGATGACATTGGGATCATCGGCGCGCTGTGCCTGGATCGTATTGTATGCAACGGCACCAATACCTCCCGGCATGTTGGTCGTCCGGATGGTGGGCTCCACGATCCCAAACTCGTTCAGTTTCTGAGATGCGAGCCGGCAAGTCAGGTCAAATCCCCCACCAGGCGCTGCCGGCGCGATGCATTCGGGATTCCTTGGTTCGAATTCCTGCGCATGTCCCGCCACGGGGACAATCAAGGAGCAGGCCAAGAGCCAGGCAATACGTTTCATTTTGATTCCTCCACAACCTTCCAGTAATGTCGACACTATAGGCCTGAACACGACGCAATCAAGCATATATTAGTCATTTTTTTATTGATGTGTCGACAATCCAGAGTCATCATTGACCAAACCTGTTTGCCGTGAAATGGCGCCTACATGCGTACGAACCAGTCTGTCTCGATCTATGAAGCCCTCAGTCACGCCATCATGACCGGGGATATTGCGCCCGGTGCAAAACTGAGTGAACCGGCCATTGCCGAACAAATGGGTGTCAGTCGAGCACCTGTTCGCGAAGCCATCCGCCGCCTTCAGGAACGTGGGATCGTCACGCATGTTGCAAATCAGGGCGTTCGTGTCGTCTCACCCACTCTCGATGAATTTCTGGCTTTGCTGGACGTGCGTGAAGCCCTGGAGGCAATGACCTGCCGTCTGGCCGCCACGCAGATGACGCAGTCGGACATCGATGAATTGCAACGGATCGTCGAAACGCACGGTCACGCCCTGAAGGCCGACCCGGAAGGCCCCTACATTCAAAATGACTACGATACCGACTTCCATGTGCGGCTGGCGCGCGGTTGTGGAAACGAGGTTTTGAGGGAACTTCTCTGCGACCAGTTCTACCCGCGTCTGAAGCTGTGCCGCGTCAAGCATCAGACTGTGAAGGGACGTGGTCTCGTTGCCTGGAAGGAACACCGCCGGATCATGGAGGCAATCGCCGACCGCGATGGCGAAGCCGCCGAGTTCTTGATGCGGCGCCATGTCAAGGCTGCGAGGACAGCGCTCCTCGAAGCGACGCAGATCCTGGCAAAGCAAGACGTCTGATCACGATAGAACCGCCGACAGGTGTGCACACCCCGAGGACCTCCAATGCGTCGCTCTGCTCATAAAACAAAACACGGCAGGTTCGGCATGGACGCCATCATTGATCTGAGCGGTTAGGTCAGACTGGCACCCTTTCGCTATGACTGCCGTCGCCATGCCGGATCCCCTGACAAGAACATCTATGACGTGCCGGCCCTGTCCACACGTGGCCATACCCGAACCAGTTCGGCGTCCGGCAATGGTCGTTGAAGCTGTCTGGCCTCGCTCCATGGAGCCGTCAACCAGGTCTCGACCTCTCCCGCATTGCGGAGGATCACGGGCATCGCCTTTTCATGGACCGGGGCAACGACGCGATTTGGTTCGGTGGTCAGGAAACCAAAAAGGTCACATGTGACCAGTCCCTCCCTGATCTTGCGCACGGATTGCCAGTCCTTTACCCATAACCCCGCGAAAAACCTCAAGGGCTCGCTTTCATCACCGGCAAACCACGCGTTTGGCACAGGCCCCGTTTGCGTCTTTCCCGCAGGATCGGGCTCGGCAAAGCGTGTGAACGGCACGACGCAGCGATTTGCAGGCCCCGTCCACCTCAGCCAGTGACGACTGTCCAGGCGCCTGATGTTGGTGGTTCCCCTGTCGGGCTCCATCTTGAGCAATTGCGCAAAATCCACATCCTTACCCTTGTCGCGAAGCTTGTCGGCACGTCTGGTCGCGGCCCTCAACAAAGCCTGCTGTGAGCTTGGCATGCCCCAGCGCACCCACGCCATCTCCCTTCCCTCGCCGGCATTTCGCACAATCGGAGCCATCTGGTCCGGATAGATGTCAATCGATGGCTGCAGGTTTCCCAGTCGATCGAGCGCGTTGGTGATTGCCCTTATCGCTTCCTGGTTGGTCGTGACATTGTAGAGATTGCACATCTGAAGCTCATCCTCATTCCGGCCCTGGCCAAAGCCACACAACGGCTTTTCCTCAATCTGTCACATGGCCCGGTGCAACCGCGCGACTAACATGACGGGCGGACTACGCAGACTACAATGCGAAGATCTCGCTCGTTCTGCAATTTCGGATCCTGTCGACCCGCACGCCATCCCAGTGAAAATCAAAATGGTCGGCCTGAACCGGAATGGTCATGAGGTCGGGCCAGAAGATTGCGATACACTCACCTGAAGGGCAGCGCACGCTTTGATAGATGATCCCGTTGGAGCCTTCCATGCGAAGACGCTTCCCAAGGGCCTGTGTCAGCGAGTAGTCATCTGGATGATGATATTGCGGGCATGATCTGACGTCATTCAGATCCAGGTCGATCTGGTTGACAAGCATGCGGAATTGCGATGTCCATCCTGCTTCCTCGCCACTGCTTGCCATGGCCTTTCCATGGTGATGTGCAACTTCACGAAGCGCGACCTCTTCCCGGTTTCCTGCACTATAGACGCCGTAGGAACCGTCGGTGAAACGCCCCGGACGATCGGTACTGACGTGTACAAAGGGTGCCATGAGGTAGCTGGCACCATTACCGCTGACACGCCGTTCGGATGGAACGGCATCAAGGGATCCTATGTGGTCCCATATGCGGGGATTGGTCTTTGCTTCCGCTGATGCCAGTGCTTCCCAGTCCTTCGGATCGGCAATGTCTTCGAAAAGATCGATCGGGGGATGGATCGAGCGGATGATCCTGAATGCCTTCGGCCACGCAACATGGACAATCGGCTGATCCGCGTTCACCAGCCACCCCGCTCCGCATCGAGATAGGAGCGGATCCGTGCCAGTGAGAACATGTCACCTTGCGCCATGACGTCAATCGGTGTGCGATCACCAAACACCTTGTTGGGCTTGCGTATCCATGCATATCCTCGTTCCGCATCCGAAAAGAGGTAGCGCAGCCCCTTGTGAATACCCATGAGCAGAGATAGGCGCGTGGCGAGATCACGATCGATGCGGCCAGGTTCATCGGCTTTCCAGCGCGCATAGGTACGGGACGCAAGCCCACCAAGAATTTCGCGCGCCTCCCCGTCGCTCACCTTCCATTTGTCAAACAGCCTGATGACGGCACGGGCCATTGCCTGTGCTTCTTCCGGTGTAATATGCGCCACGTGGGGCGCGGCATGTGTCCGCGGAATTTCCTGCAGCATGGACAATTCTCCTTTGGCACAAATTAAGGTATTTGATGCCAAATGGCAAGTTTCGAGATATCGGCCGGCTGCACCACTTCAGTCAGCATGAAGTTTTGCCCGAGCCGTCAGGTTTGGCGGCATCCCTTCCGGTAATGACTTCAATGCAGATGCGATATCGCCGGCTTCATTCCCCAGATCGGCAGCTATAGCTGCAACGTATACTGCCCAAGGAAAACACTATTAGAAGATTTGGTCGTTTGCCCCTAGTTGTGGTCAACGGCAAGGACCTGAACAATGAGGAGGACTGGTAAGCGATGCGGTTGGATCCTTCGATGCAGCGATCGCTTGGCGAACTGGATGCAGTCGACCTCATCGTCGTCGGCTCCGGTGCCGCAGGCCTGACCGCTGCGTTGACGGCGATACTGGAGGGACTGACCGTGATCGTCCTGGAGATATCATCAAAATTTGGAGGTACCACGGCACGCTCGTCCGGCACGGTATGGATCCCCGACAACCAGTTGATGCGGGCCGCCGGTCTTGCACCGGACAGGCAAGCGGCCAAGGCCTATCTTTCAGATATCGTAAACGGTCATGCCCGCCCCGAACAATGGTCAGCATATCTTGATGAGGCCCCGAAGATGCAGGCCGACCTGGAAGCGCGCGCAGGCATTGCGTTTCGTCCATTCATGAAAGCGCCAGACTACCGAAGTTCACTCAAGGGTGCTGCTTTGGGCGGTCGGGCACTTGAACCGATGGCCTTTGACGGCAGGCTCCTCGGTAACTGGTTTGACAAGCTTGCCGAACCGATGCGCGAACTGACCGTCCTTGGCGGCATGATGCTGACGCGTGGAGAAGCGCAAAGGCTCATCCATGCGGAGCGCTCCGCATCCGCCATCCTTGAAGGACTGCGTCTTGTTTCACGCCACTTGCGTGATCGCGTCCGTTTCAAGCGCGGCACGCGCCTCGTGATGGGAAATGCCCTGGTGGCAAGGCTTCTCCATGGCGTATTGACCCGTGGCGGATCAGCCTTCACGGACGTCCACATCGACCGGCTGCACTTCAAAGAGGATCGCGTGTCCGGGGTCAGCGGCGTTCACCTCGGTCGCGCCTTCACGCTCGACGCCCGGGCCGGTGTCGTATTGGCGGGAGGGGGTTTTCCGGCAAACGAGGAAATGCGCGCGCGCTACCTGCCGGCGCTCACACCCTGTCACACCCCGGCCAGCCCCTTTGCCAACGGCTCGACCATCAATCTCGGGGTTTCAGCCGGTGGCCATATCGGGCCAGACGCCGGATCGAACGCCATGTGGTTTCCCTCGTCACTGTGGCCAAGGAAAGACGGTGGCGTGGCAGTCTATCCGCATATCGCACTTGACCGTGCAAAGCCCGGCTCCATCATCGTTGATCAAAACGGCGAACGATTTGCCAATGAAGCCGCAAGTTATCACGACTTCTGCTGCGCCATGTTCGACCACGGGGCAACTGCCGTTCCGGCCTACATGATTGCAGGACGCGATTTCATCCGCCGCTATGGCCTTGGTGTCATCCGACCGAGAACACCGTCCCTGAAGGCGTACCTTTCGGCCGGTTATCTCAGACATGGCGACAATCCGGACGCGCTTGCCCGCACATTGGGGTTGCCGCAAGGATCTCTTGGTCGCAGCATCGATCGTTTCAACGCATTTGCAAAGTCAGGTCACGACGCTGATTTCAAGCGCGGCGACAGTGCCTATGAAAGATCGAATGGCGATGAGGACCGCGGGTTCAAGAACCCGTGCCTTGGTCCCGTCGCAACCGACGCGCTTTATGCGGTGGCGCTTTGGCCAACGCCGCTCGCCACGGCCCGCGGCCTTCTCTGCAATGAGACCGGCAATGTCCTTGGCGACGATGGTCGACCCCTGCCTGGCCTTTATGCGGCAGGCAATGACATGCAATCGGTTTTCGGCGGGCAGTATCCGGGTGCCGGAGCCCAGATCGGCCCAGCAATGACATTTGCATGGACGGCCGCCAGACACGCGGCAAGTCACATGCGCAAACATCACGGGAGAACAGGATGACGAAACAAAAAGGCGGCACCTATATCGCCGAAGCGCTGGTACGGGAGAAAGTCCCCTATATTTTCGGCATCTGCGGGCACGGCACGGTCGGCCTGATCGACTGCCTCAATGAGGTCAAGGACGAGGTCCCGATGATTTCGCCGCGCCATGAACAGACCGCAGTCCACATGGCCGACGGCTTCTTTCGCGTCTCCCACAAGGTTGCCGCGACTTTGACATCCACAGGCCCCGGTTCATGCAACCAGATCATGGGACTTGCCGTTGCCCAGACAGACAGTTCGGCCATCCTTGCCATCACCGCAAATGTTCCCACACAACAGTTCAACCGCGCACCGTTTCAGGAACTGAACATGCACGGCCAGGCCGACTTCAATCAGGTCATCAGGCCAGTCGTCAAGCGCTCGTTCCAGCCATCGCGCGTTGAACAGCTTCCCCTGATGATCCGTCAGGCAACAGCGACGATGACCACGGGAAGACCGGGACCTGTCAATCTCGACATCCCCTATAACCTCTTCCAGGAAGAAGCAGACCTCAAGCCCGAAGCGATTGGCTCCGCCTTTGGTCAGCGCCGCCCCGGTGCTTCGCCAGACGACATCAAGACGAGCGTCGACTGGATCTTGTCGGCGCAGCGGCCTGTCATCTTCGTCGGCCACGGCATGGCTCTTTCGGAAGGCGGCAAGGAACTGACAGCACTTGCCCATCGCCTCCAGATACCCGTCATCTCATCGCCGAACGGCATGGGAACCATCGATATGGAAGATCCCCTGTCACTGGGCTTCATCGGTCGCAATGGCGCATACCAGGCCAACCAGGCCGGCCGGCATGCCGACCTGGTCATCGCTGTCGGCGCCCGTTTCGATGACCGCTCTGCATCCAGCTGGCGACCCGGATATTCCTGGAATTTCCCGCACACCAAACTGGTGCATGTCGATCTCGATCACGCCGAACTGACGCGCAACTACACGCCGGACCTGGCCATTCTCGCCGATGCGCGCACATATCTGAGCCAGGTCCTTTCAGAACTCGATAGCCGCGATATCGCAGCCGATGGCAAAAGAACCGCAGCCTGGAACGACGAGATCGCCGGCTGGCGCAAGGAATGGGAGGCTTATACCGCACCCGATTTTGCCCTGCACCAGACGCCAATCCGTCCCGAGCGCATCGTTGCCGACTGCCAAAAGGTACTGCCGCACGACGCGATCCTCTCCTTTGACGCCGGTATTCACCACAACTGGTTCATGCAGTTCTGGAAGGCCCGTGGACCGCAAAACATGCTGAACTCCTGGGGTTATTCCGGAATGGGCTTTGGCCCCTCCTCCATCCTTGGTGCCAAACTGGCGGCTCCGGACAGGGTATGTGTGTCGATCTGCGGCGACGGCGGCTTCACCATGGTCCCGCACGTTCTTTGTACTGCCGTCGAATACGATATTCCGGTGGTCTGGGTGGTCTGGAACAATTTCGCCTGGGGCGCGATCCGCGACCTCCAATACGGCTATTTCGAAGGACGCGAATACGGGACGGCCTTCTATCAGGGCGCCAATGCGGCACCTTACAATCCCGATTTCGCAGCCTGGGCGAGAGCTGCCGGTGTCACCGGCTACACGGTCACCCGTTCGCAGGATTTCGCAGCCACTCTGGAAGAAGCAGTTCGTCTCAATCGGCCCGTCGTGATCGACGTTCACGTGGACGCCGATATCCGGCCACCGGCAACCGGATCGTGGGAATTGCCGCCACTTCCTCCCAAGGAACCTGCCTTTGGCAAGCCCTGGCAGCCCGTTTGATGCCATCAGATCTAGGAAAACAAGGCATGACAGAACAAAAAAGCACTATCCGCAATATCGCTGAAGAGCCATGGCAGCAATTTCCGGCCCACTTTGGTGGCGCCTTGTCAAAGGCACTGGTCGCGCCTGCAACAACGGGTTCGAAACTGCTGGATTACCGCATTTCGACCTACGCGCCCATGGCCTATGTCGAACGCCACGTCCACAAGGTTCAAGAGCAGGTCTACCACATTCTGGATGGCGAAGGCCTGATGGAGATCGATGGTGAAAAACAGGTTGTTCGCAAGAACGACGTGATCTTCATCGCGCCCGGCAGCTGGCACTCCATCGCCAATACGGGGCTTGGACAACTCACCTTCATCGTCGTTACGACACCCGTCACTGACGCGTGACCCCACCATCCCTCAAGCCCGCTCCAGGTGTGGATGATTTTGGCAGCGGGACTTCGATTATCCGGGAAAGGACGTTGGATGAGATATCCGTTTGATCTCTCCGCTGAGGCGGCGAAACTTCCACAGGTAGCCATGCTGCTGAACGGCAACTGGTGCGTGGGAGACGGTAAGGCACAGGCCGTCTTCGACAAGTTTCGCCTAAAGCCCTTTGCGGAGCTTCCTGCCAGCAGCCCTCAACAGATCGGGTCCATGATCGAGGTGGCACAGTCCGCCTTCGAGAAAGATAATTTGTCACCCCATGAGCGCGGACAGATCCTCGATCGCGTGGCCGCACTTCTTGAGGCCAGACGTGGTGACCTCCTGGAGATCATACGGTGCGAGACCGGCTTTACGAACGCCGACTGCCACGCCGAAATCAGCCGTACCTCAGAAACCCTGCGCCTGTCGGCGGAAGAAGCACGTCGCCTTTCCGGTGAGATCGTGCCGGCGGCAGGTGCCGCCGGCCAGGCCAACCGCATCGCCTTCACGTTGCGGGTGCCGTTGGGTGTCCTTCTTGCGGTGACGCCGTTCAACGCACCTCTCAACACGGTAACCCACAAGATTGCCCCGGCACTTGGGTCTGGCAATGTGGTCATCTTGAAACCCGCAAGCCAGACGCCACGGACCGCGTGTTTCCTGGCGACCCTGTTTCTCGAAGCCGGCCTGCCACCGGGATACCTGCAGGTCTTTCATGGCGGCGGTGAAGCCGTGCGCCTTGCAATGGAAGACGATCGTGTTCGCTACATCGCCTTTACCGGTTCGACCGAAGTTGGCCGCATCATCCAATCCCAGGCTCGCCTCAGGCGCACCCAGATGGAACTTGGCTCGATCGCCTTCACCATATTGAGCGAAGACGCCGATCTTGATGATGCGCTGACCAAGGTCGTAAGCGCCGGATACAGAAAGGCGGGGCAGGTCTGCACCTCGGTCCAGATTCTCCTCGTGCACGAGGCCATTGCCGACAAGGTCGAGGCGAAAATGACCCCGATGGTACGTGCCCTCATTCACGGCGATCCGGCAAAACCGGATTGCAATACCGGGCCGCTGATTTCACTGCGGGATGCCGAACGTGTCGAGGCATGGATTGCTGACGCCTGTGACCATGGGGCAAGGCTTTTGGCAGGTGGAAAGCGTGACGGCGCCGTGATCACCCCTACCCTTTTGAGCAATGTCTCGGCCAGCATGAATGTCGGCTGCAAGGAGATTTTCGGGCCTGTTGTCTGCATCGAACGCTTCACAACGATTTCCGCAGCCATTGCCCGTGTCAACGCCACGCCCTATGGCCTTGCAAGCGGCATTTTCACCAACAGCCTCGATCAGGCCTTCAAGGCCCTGCGTGAACTGCGCGTTGGCGGTGTCCACGTCAATCAGACATCTTCGGCGCGTCTCGACATGATGCCCTATGGCGGTTCCAAAGACAGTGGCTTCGGCCGCGAAGGCCCAAGATATGCGATGCAGGAAATGACCGAAGAGCGCATCATCAGTTTTGCGGTCTGAATGCGCAAGGAGGAGGGTACGGGTGGAAACGACGTTGTCGACGGCGCGCAAGCCAACCATCAACAGCTACGGCTTTGTCTGGAGCCATCGCGCGGATGACGCCGTTGCCCTGCTGTAAGAGGAGGGCTACCGCGAATTCGAGCTGATGCTTCAGCCACCGCACCTGTCGCTCGATCCACGAGCCCCTGAGGGACGGGCGATACGTACCATGGTCGATGACAACGCCGTAAAGCTCCACGCGCTGAACATGCCGAGCCTCGACACCAATCTTGCCTCCACCTTTGTGGAGATGCGCGATTATTCGATCGACATGTTTCGTCGCCAGATCCGGCTGGCATCAGCTCTTGGTGCCGAAAAACTCGTTGTGGCGCCTGGCCGCGTGAACCCACTCTTTCCAGCCCCTGCGCAGCATTTGAGAGAATGGCTGGTCACCGCCTTTGATGAGCTGGTTCCGCTGGCGCGCGAGGAGGGTGTCGTTCTGGCGGTCGAGAACCTGCCGATCGCGGCTTTGCCGCGCGCGACGGATCTTGTCGATTTCCTGCAATGCATGGACCGGCCGGAAAATCTTGCCATCTGCTACGACGTGGCCAATGCCCATTATGTTGCTGAAGACCCTCTCGAAGGCATCCAGAGCCTGAAGGACGATCTCGCAATCATTCATTTTTCAGACACCAGGCGCGATCAATGGCGCCATGACATCATTGGCGAGGGGGAGATCGGATTTCAGCCCATCTGTGACCTGCTTGACGAGATCGGCTGGAAGGGTCCGCTGGTGATCGAGATCATCGCCAGGGGTGAGGACCCGATGAAAGCCATTGTCAAAAGCCATCGGGCATTGCGAAGCGAACGCCACAGTTTCGGTATCTGACGGCTGAAATTGCCTTGGTTCGCGCCCGTTTCAAATGAAAACTGAATACACGGGGCACAACAACGTTCAGGCCGCCCGCTCCGGCCCCGTCCACGTGACGCCGTGCCACCGTCTGGAGGTCACTTCCTTGCTGACGATATTGAGCAGTTCTTCATGGACGACGCCGACAGCCGGCGCGACCGTTTGGCGCGGCGGCGCGTAGAGGTAATTCAATCGTGTCATCGACATGCCACGAAATGGCAGACAGCGCCATTGCGAGGCCTGTGCCGGGCCGTGGACATTGACGGCGGCCATCGGTTTCACCGTTGCTCCCATCCCGCGTTGCAGACATTGCATCAGGATTGATAGGCTGTCGATTTCCGCAACCGGATTACAGGTCAGGTTAAGCCGTTCGAACTCGAGATCGACCCTGCGGCGCAATCCGTGCTGAGGGCTCGGCAAAATGAGCGGAACTTCAAGCAGATCACGTACTGTCACGGATGTGATTTCGTCCGGCAAAAGCTTGCGCTCACGCGGATAGACGAGAAAGAGCTCCTCACGAAGGAATTCGGTCTCCTCCCAGTTGGGAACGGCGGAAGGCGTAAAAAGTACAGCGAGATCGAGATCGCCTGAGACTGCAAGGTTGCGCAGGTTGCCGCTCAAGCCTTCGATCAGGTTGACGATGATCCCGGGGAAGCGGAAATTGAGATGCTCCACGAGATTGACGCCAATCTGGGCGGATGTGGTCGGCGGCAGTCCAAGCGTCACACGTCCGGAAATCTGCGTTTCGGCTTCACGCGTCATCGTCAATGCCTGCTCGATCTGGCGGAGGATGAACTTCGCCTGGCGATGCAGGGTGATGCCTTTTGCGGTCGGTGTCACACCGCGGCTGGAGCGCACGAATAATGGTGCACCGACTTCATATTCCAGCCGCGATATCTGCTGGCTCAACGCAGGCTGTGCGATGTTCAGTTCCCGAGATGCCTGGGAAAATCCGCCGCAGTCGACAATCGCGACGAAGTATCTGAGTTGCTTTACGTCCATCTTCCTCGATCAGCTCCGCCGACTGGATCCACGACAGGACGCATCAGATTGTATCGAAAGCGGTCAGCAGGCATTCCGAAGCAACAAGACTGCGCCATATGCAAAGGGCAACATATCATTGCACGGTGATCCTCAAAGCCAAAGTATCTGCTTTCGATAATCCATGTCGGTCAGGAGCGGTTCTGCCGGCCCCGTATGGAAGACCTGCCCATTTTCCAGGGCAAACACGCGGTCGGCGAGCGCCAGCACCAGATCGAGATTGTGTTCGACGATGATGATCGCCACTTCCTGCCTCAACCGGTCGAAAACCCGAAACAGATCTTCCACGACCGCGGGGGCCAGCCCCTCGAACGGCTCGTCGAGCAACAGCAGGTTGACATTGCCGGATAGCGCCCGCGCCACTGCAAGCATCTGTTGCTCACCGCCTGAAAGATAGTCCGCGTGACTGTTCATGCGTTCCTTCAGGCGGGGAAAGTGATCGAAGATCTTGTCTTCGTCCCAGACCGTGCCGGTCGATCCGTCGGTTTTTCGTGCCAGACGGCCAAGGGCGAGATTGTCTCGAACCGTCATGCCCGCAAAGACGCCCCGACCCTGGGGGACATAGCCCACCCCTGCCCTTGCCATTTCCCAGGGTGAAAGTCCGGTGACATCATCTCCACGCAGGAGCAACGTGCCCTCGGCAGGCTTGACGATACCGGCAATTGCCTTGAGGAAGGTCGACTTTCCAGCACCGTTGCGCCCGAGGAGAGCCACGATTTCCCCCTTGCGTACGTCGAGTGCCGCACCATTGAGAATGTGGCTCTTGCCGTAGAATGTGTGCAGTCCGTCCACCTGCAGGACCGTTTCGCCAGCCTGCGTCGCTGCATCGCTGCGACCAACGACGGTAGGCGTTCCCGTTCCCGTGTAGATTTCCTGGACCTGACGATCGGTGCGGACAATCTCCGGCGTGCCGTTGATCAGCACCTTGCCTTCGTTCATCACCGTCACTTCCTGGCAAAATGACAGGACACGGTCGATATCATGCTCGACAATGAGGACCGGCACATAGCGGGCCATCGTCACGATCAGGCGAGCGACGCGCTCACGTTCGGCAGCCGCAAGGCCTGCAAGCGGCTCGTCAAGCAGGATGACCTTTGGTTTCGACGCCAGCGCAATGCCGAGATCGACCAGCCGCTGGCCGCCATAGGAAAGATCGCCTCCTCTGACATCTTCTATACCTTCAAGTCCGAGGAAACGGATCAGTTCCTGCGTATCATGATTGACATTCGACAATGTGTCGGCGTCGCGCCAGATCGCGTAGCAGGCCTTGTCCTTGGCCTGGCTGGACAAGCGCAGGTTCTCCTTGATGGACAGACCGTTGAACAGGGACGTGATCTGGAACGAACGTGCCATGCCGGCATGGCAGACCGCTTGCGGGGAAAGGCCATGCACATCTTGTCCAAGCAGCTCGACCGTGCCCGAGGTCGGTTTGTAAAGCCCGGAGATCAGGTTGAACAGGCTGGTCTTGCCGGCACCGTTCGGCCCGATAAGCACGTGGATTTCGCCTGCCTTTACCGAAAGCGAGGCATTTTGAACGGCCTTGATGCCACCGAAATTGATCGAGACCTGGTCAACGACGAGGACTTCTCCGCTCGCAGCCTGCGGCCGCAGCGTTTCCGGCAGTTCAAGTCCCTCATAGATCTTGCGCCGGCTCATTGCGGCAGTCTCTTCGGGAAGCGGTCTGAACTTGCGCCAGATCTTGTCGCCCAGTCCGACAAGACCGCCAGGCAGGTACATCACGAATGCGACAAAGGTAACGCCGAACCAGAACATCCAGTTCGCGCTGCCGATGGAAAACCACTCCCTGAAGAGGATGAAGAAGACGACACCCGCAGCCGGTCCAAGCAGATGCGCATGCATGCCGCCGATCACCACCATCGCCATGAGCTCGCCGGACATCTCCACAGACGTGCTTTCGGCGGTAACGATGTAATGAAGAAAGCCCGACAATGCCCCGCCAAGACCGGTAAACACCGCCGAAAGGACATATGCGATGAGCTTGTAACGCTGGACATTGTAGCCCTGGAACTCCGCTCGCAGGGTATTTTCCCGGATGGCAAGAAGCACGGACCCGAATGGTGAGCGCGTGATACGCACCATTGCGTAAAGGCTGGCAAAACCGATCAGGGCGACAACGATATAATAGGCGAGGTTGTCTCCAAGGTTGATCGGCCCGATCGTGCCACGCGTGAAGCCGCCAAGACCATCTTCGCCGCCGGTCAGTGCCGTCCAGCGGTAGGCAATGGTGAACGTCAAGGCGGTAAAGGCAAGCGTCAGGAGCGCGAAATAGACGCCGCTGCGGCGAAGGATGAGCCAACCGACAATGGCCGCAAATGCTGCAACGAAAAGCATCGACCCGATGACCGGCAAGATGAAGTGATCCGGCAGAAAAGTCTTCTGGATAAGCGCTGCGGCGTACCCGCCAATGCCGAACCAGGCCGCATGACCGAAACTGACAAGACCGGTATGCCCCATCAGGAGGTTGAGACCGAGCGTTGCGATACAAAGGGCGACGATCATGGTGGCCGTCGTCAGCGTCAATCCGACCATCGGCAGCACTATCGGCAATAAGATCAGGACGGCCGCGCCAATGACGAGGGTTTTCAATTTCGGGTTCATCAGGGTCATCAGCTTTCGAATTTCGCCATGCGCTCGCCAAGAAGCCCGCGCGGACGCAAGAACAGAACCAGGAACATCAGGATATACATCGATGCTTCAGCGGCTGCGGGCAGGTATTGGACGGTAACCGATCGGACAACACCGACGAGGATTGCGGCAAGCACAACGCCCCAGAACGATCCAAGTCCGCCAATGATGACGACGATGAAGGCAATGGTCAGGATTTCCGCTCCCATCGCCGGATGAACCGTCGTGATGGGGGCAAAAAGCGCTCCGCCGATCGCAGCAAGCCCGACGCCGATCATCACCACTGTGACCATGTATGGCTGCAGGCGAATACCGAGTGCCCCCACCATGTCGGGGTTCTGGATCCCCGCTCGAATGACACGCCCGAACGATGTCCGGTTCAACAGGAGCCAGATGCCGGCCAAAATGGCAATCACGATGCCGAGCATGACCAGCCGGTACTTGGAAAACAGAAGCGGTCCAATGACAAGCCCGCCCTTGAGCGCGCCGGGCAAGGTCTGGGACAGGGGTGACGCACCCCAGATCATGCGGATTGCCTGCTCTGCGACCATCGCCAGTCCGAACGTCACCAAAAGGCTGAGGATCGGATCCTCGCGGTAGAAACGACGCAGGATGAAGCGTTCAAAAACAATACCGAGACAGCCGACAAGCAGGGGCGAGACCACCACTGCCGGTGCAAAGCCGACGATCGGCGTCAGCGTTACTGCCAGATAGGCACCAATCGCATAAAACCCGCCATGGGCGAGGTTGACGATGCCACCGACCGAAAAGATCAAAGAGAGCCCGAGAGCAATCAGCAGGTAGTAACCGGCAAGGACAAGCCCGTTAACGATCTGTTCGAAAAGAAAGAAAAGTTCCATGTGCTCCTCTGACAATGGTCCTCGCAGGAGTGACCCCTGCGAGGGTGGGTCAGTCGCGGATCCAGCTTAAAGTTTGCAGGCCCCGGTGTCGGCCGGATAGATCGTTGTCAGATCTTCGCCTGGTGCCGGCACCACGTCACCAAGCTCAAGCATGTCGTGAACGTCTTCGTAGGTTCCTTCCGGCTTCACCGAGAAGGAATAGGCTTCTTGGACCAGCTGGTGGTCGAACTTGCGGAAATAGGCAGGACGCTTCTTGAGGATGTCGAACTCGGCTTCCGTCTCGAAATAATCGATGATCTTTTCGTTGTCGGTTCCACCCGTTTCCTCGAAGGCCTTTGCGAGGATATTGCCTGTGATATATTCAATCCAGGCGTGGTTTTCCGGGATCTCTCCGCCATACGCCGATTTGTAGTCCTCCACGAACTTCTTTGTCCCGGGCGTGTCGATCGTATCGAACCATACGGTTGGCCAGACACCACCAAAATTGCCCTTGCCTGCAGCCCAGGCATCTGCCGTGTTGAGGTTGAAGCCGACCGTGGGCGTCGAAAGGCCGAACTCGGCATATTGCTTCAGGAAGTTCGTGACCTGGTTGCCACCAAGATTGAGGCAGACGATATCGGGCTGGGCCTGACGGATCTTGAGAATATTGGCGGAAAAGTCCGTGGCATCCGTCGGCACGAGTTCATCACCGATCAGCTCTGCATTGTTTGCGGCAAAGAATGCCTTCGCAGCCTTGAGCAGGTCGTGGCCGAACACGTAATCGGAGGTGATGGTGAAGAACTTCTTGCCCTCAACCATGCCCTGCTGCTTGAGCGCGGTGCCCACAGCATTGACCATGACCGCATTTGGAATGTCGGAGCAGAACATGTAGCGGCTGCAGCGATCTGCGCGCAAGACATCTGAACGCGGACCGGTGGCAATGAAGAGCTTCTTGTTGCGGGTCGCCACTTCAGAGATCGCAAGTGCCGAAGCTGATGAGATCTCACCCACCAGAACGTCGACATTATCGCGCTCGATCATGCGCTGCGCCTTCGTGGCCGCGGTTTCCGGATTGATGGAATCTTCCGCGATGATCTCGATCTTGCGTCCGTTGATGCCACCGGCAGCATTGGCTTGTTCGACGGAAAGCTTCAGGCCATTGATGGCATATTGCCCGAGTGTACCGAGGAACCCGGTCAGCGGCACCAGATGTCCGAGAATGATCGGCTGTTCCTGGGCGCTCAAGATCGATGGCGCGGCCAGTCCCGATGCCATGAGGATACCCGAGCCGACGCCGGTTTTGAGAACCTGGCGTCTGGACATGATGAACTTCTTGCTGTCTTCCATTTTGCTTCCTCCCTTAGAGCTTGATGGATCGGTCTCCCGGTCGTCCTTTTGACGGTCCCGGCCGGGGCTCATGCACTTGCTTGTCACCCCGCCGGATAGGCGGTGGCCGTCATGATCTCCTCATTGGAAAATTCACTCACCCAGTCTGACAATGCCGGATACCTTGACCGCCACGCCTGTTGCGGATGGCGAAAATCAAGATATTCCAGCGCCGCCGCCACAGCGATCGTTCCGATGTGAGGCGCGGCCAGTTGGGCGATACGTCCGGAAAGATGATCGAGCCCGGCATCGATGCGGGCCCATTGGGCAGCAGCCCATTCCGGCCACCGCAACGCCTCCGGCCGGTTCACCAGCTCGTAGCGCAAGTTGACAGCCGCATCCATCATCCCGTCAGCAAGGGCCTCGAGCACGAGGATCTCCCAGATATCGGCCGTCTCCGAACCGTAAAGGCTCGGCCCATGCCCCCGCCGATCTATGAAACGGCAGATCACGCGACTGTCATGGATCGGGCCATCGACCGTATGCAGGACCGGTATCTTGACCAGGGGATTGGACCCGGCAAGCTTGCCATTTCTGACAACCGGATCCACGGAAACCACCTCCAGATGGAGCGGCACATGGCGTTCCATCGCCGCCATGCGAACCTTTCGGGCGAAAGGAGAAGCGGGAGAATGGAGCAGTTTCAGCATCGTCAGACCAGTCCGCCATTGGGTTGCACGATCTGTCCCGATATCCAGCTTGCGCGGTCGGACGCAAGGAAGGCGATCAGGGCCGCAACCTCCTCTGGCTTTCCGACGCGATTGAAAGGTGAAAGAGCTGCGGATCGCGCGACAGCTGCCTCGTCCTTGCCGGCACGGAAAAGATCGGTGTCAACGGGTCCAGGTGCCACGCCATTGACGCGCACGCCCCTGCCCGCGACTTCCTTGGCAAGCGAACGCAGGAGCGCCTCGACTGCCGCCTTTGTCGCCGAATAGGGACCAACGCCCGGTACCGCGTGGCGCACCAGTGCCGTCGTCAGCGCAATGATCGCGCCATTGTCACGGACGCTGCCAGCTGCCGCCTTGAGCACATTGAAGGCTCCAATAATGTTCGTTTCCACCAGGTCACGCATGTTCTGATCATCAAAGGTCGCAATCGGTCCCGGCGCAACATTGATGCCCGCATTGGCGACGACACAATCAATCCCGCCAAGCCGTGCCGTTGCCTCGCTGAAGGCCGCTGCCACACTTTTAGCGTCACGGATATCGACCGCGATCGACCCGTCCGCACCGGTCGTGGAGGTGAACTCCACCTTCCAGCCATCGGCGCGCATCGCCTGAACGGCTGCAGCTCCGATGCCGCGCGAGCCCCCAAAAATCAATACGGTCTTCATCCGGTTCTCCCGCTCGGCAGGCGGTCGTCAGCCCCCCACCCTTGTCCGATTTCATCTGTCGAATTCACTCCGTCAGAAGGAATTCCTGTCCCATCTCAAACCTGCGCCTTTTTTGTTCCCATCGCCAATAGGGATTGCGACCAGGTCTATAAGAAGTTCGTATGGTTTTACCCGGGCGAGGTTGGGTCGGGATCCTAGAAACCGGGTTCGACAGTGCCCTGCAATGCAACACTATTTCACGTTCAGGTGACCCGTAGAGGAATTTGCGAGATCCCACTTCTTCAGGAATGGGGAGGGTTAGAGGCAAACCTTTTGTTGCTTTGTTCCTGCGGGCAATTCTTTCAAAGCTATCGTCCATGGATGGAGAGCACCAGGAACAGGAACATCACTGACGATTGCAAATATCATGTCGTGTTCTGCCCGAAATGTCGCTACCCAATCCTGATGAATGAAGGAGATGTCCGGCTGAAGCAGACCGTGCTCGATGTTTGCCAGTCACTCGACGTCGGCCAGTCACTCGACGCCGATCTGCTCGAGATTGAGGTGATGTCTGATCACAGCGTGCTGGCCGGAAAAACCCGATCGTCTGATGGTGACGTCATTTGAAACATGGTTTCTAATTGACCATTGAAATGACTGATGCCGGTCCACGTACGGATATGGCGTTTGAGATGTTGCGACCATGTCGTCCAGGCGGCGACTTCAGGCTTTTGTAAACATCTGGGACATAAGCTGGCTGGACGATCATAATCGACGTTGTAAATTGCCATTTGGCAAAGCAACGCCCACGACACGTCGCGGCTGAACGTTCTGATCCACGCCCTTGGCATCGCATTCTCCTTGGATCCGCATTCAGCTAACAGACTTGTCGTAGGGTGACGACGCTGATGGCGGGAGAGTAGTTGAAGACATGGATGGAGGCGGGATCCATCACATTGACATTCCTCTTGTCGACCGGTGCCTGTCGGTTGACCTCGAGGTTCATCCGGTTCAGGCGAAGATCCTGGCCTTCGCCGCGGTTCGCCACGGTGACCCGGAGAAACTCGTCTTCAAGAATGGCGACAGGCAAAAGGCGCTCGATCAACTGGAAAGTCTCGCCTCCAGATCAGACTTCCTGCTCGGCCATAACATACTCAGGTTCGACCTCTTGCACCTGAGTGCCGTCAGGCCACGGTTCTTGCGCCTTGCGGACAAGCCCATCGACACGCTCTGGCTCAATCCTTTGGCCTTCCCGCGCAATCCCTATCACCATCTGGTAAAGCATCATCACGACGGACGCCTGCAAGCCGGACACATCAATGATCCGGAGCTCGATGCCAGACTGGTGTTCGACGTCCTGACGAACCAGATCACGGCGCTGGAAACGTTGGCTAAGGAAAAGCCGGCCATTCTGGCGGCCTATCATTACCTGACCACCCGCAGTGCAGGCTGCAACGGGTTTGACGCGTTCTTCTTCAATCTGCGCAAGGCATCATGCCCTACGCCCATGCAAGCCAGAAGCGCGATCATGCAATTGCTTCAAGGGCACGCCTGCAACATGCGCGTTGAAGAAGCCCTGGATCGGTTGTCGTCGCCCGAGCTTGGGTGGCCGATGGCCTACGCGCTGTCCTGGATCTCGGTAGCTGGTGGTGATTCCGTTATGCCACCATGGGTTCGGATGCAATTTCCAGATGCTTCGCGGATCGTTCGGCATCTTCGCGACACCGCATGCGATGATCCGGCCTGTTCCTGGTGTGGTGAAAGAAGCAATCCGAAAAAGGCTTTGATCCGCTGGTTCGGGTTTTCCGGCTTTCGTCCCGAGCCGAAAGATGAAAAGGGCCGGCCATTGCAGGAACGCATTGTCGCCGAAGCCATGGCTGGAAAATCCGTTCTCGGCATCCTGCCGACAGGAACAGGAAAATCTGTCTGTTATCAAATCCCGGCACTTGCACGTTTCGACAAGGTCGGTGCACTGTCCGTCGTCATTTCGCCGCTGGTCGCGTTGATGGCCGATCAGGTTCAAGGTCTTGCGCGCCATGGCATTGACGGTTGCGTGACAATCAATGGTACCTTGTCGATGCCGGAACGCCATGCGGCACTGGACCAGATCCGCATGGGTGATGCAGCCATGGTGCTGATCTCGCCGGAGCAATTGCGCAACGTATCGGTGCGATCCGTGCTCGCGCAACGCGAGGTCGGCTACTGGATCCTCGATGAAGCCCATTGTGTCTCCAAGTGGGGACATGATTTCCGGCCCGATTATCGCTACATATCACGCTATATCCGAGACCATACCGGCGACCGCGACATCGCTCCGGTCATTTGCCTGACTGCAACCGCCAAGCCTGAAGTTGTCCGTGACATTCACGATCACTTCCACGCTCGCCTTGGGCTGGACCTCGTCATCCTCGATGGCGGAGCCACGCGTCAAAACCTCACATTCGAAGTTCTAGAAACCAACCGCAGCCGCAAGCTTGCCGACATTTTAGACACGATCGAACGTGCCCTGCCCGTTGACGGCGCCTCCGGCGCAGTTGTCTATTGCGCAACACGTTCGGCAACCGAACGCGTTGCCGGCTTTCTCAAGCAGCGCGGACTGGCGGCCGATTTTTTCCATGCAGGCCTGACACCTGAACGCAAGAAAGAGACCCAGGAACGTTTCCACACGGGAGAGTTGCGGATCATTGTGGCGACAAATGCCTTCGGCATGGGGATCGACAAACCCGATATCCGCCTTGTCGTGCATGGGGACATCCCGGGCTCACTCGAAAACTACCTTCAGGAAGCTGGTCGTGCCGGACGCGATCGCGAGCCCGCGGCTTGCGTTCTTCTTTTTGCAAGCGAAGATGTCGAACGACAGTTTACCCTGAGCGCCCGTTCACGGCTTGCACGACACGAAATCGGAGCAATCTTGAAGGCATTGCGCCGTCTGGATGTTCGCGGCAAGCATAATGGCCCGGTGGTCGCAACGCCTGGGGAAATCGTTCGGGAAGAAACAGCGCAGGAGTTCGAACGCGACAGCGCGACTGACGATACACGCGTGAAGACCGCCATTGCCTGGCTGGAAGAATCCGAACTTCTGAAGCGTGATGAAAACCGGGTGCAGGTCTTTCCCTCCTCGTTGCGGATCCGCACGATGGCTGAAGTCGAGGCGATCCTGTCGAAAACTGCCATGACGCAGACTAGGCGCAGGCAGTTGATCGCGCTGGTAAGACATCTGATGACGGCTCCTTCTGATGCCGGCGTGTCGACCGATGAACTTTCAGGTGCCTGTGGACTGACAGGCGCAGCGCTGCGACGCGCCCTTTGCGATCTCGAGGCGCTTGGAATTGCGAATGATGACACAGCCATCACGATCTTCATCCATGTCGGCATCGATGGGGCTTCCAAACAGCGTTTCCAGTCCGCTACGGCATTGGAAGCCGCCTTGATCGCAGCCATGCGGGAAAACGCACCGGATGCCGAAGACGCCGATGCACAACCTCTAAACCTTGCAGCAACATGCCAGGCACTGCGTGATCAGGGCCACAACGGCGTTCGCCCGGATCTTGTCGAAGCCCATCTGCGAAGCTTCGCATATGACGGACGCGACGAAGAAGGCGGGCGTGGCAATATCTTTCTACGCAAGACAAGCCGCAATATCTGCATTGTGCGACTGCAGCGATCATGGGAGTTCATGGAGGCGACGGCAGAAGCGCGTCGTCGCGCAGCAGAACTCCTGCTTGGTCACCTCGAAGGACTGGTGACCAAGGGGACACGCGGAAAAGACATTCGGGTCGAAACGACGCTTGGAAGGATGCAGGCAGCCATTCAGCAGGATCTTCTGTTGAAGAATACGGTTCGCGACATGTCGAAGCTGCTTGGCCGCGCACTCCTGTGGTTGCACGAGCAAGGTGTGGTGACCCTTGGCCGCGGCCTGACGATCTTTCGACCTGCCATGACCGTCAATCTGCGGCCGGGATCTGCGCAATTTACCCTGAAGAACTTTCGTCCTCTCGAAGACCACTACACCGAACAGACCATCCAGACACACATCATGGCGGCATATGCAGAACGTGGCATGGCCTCCATGGACGACGCGATAAGGTTGTCGAAGGACTATTTCCAGCTCGAAAAAGAAGCGTTTCTGAAACGCTGGATGCCGAACCGGGCAGGAGAAATACGCCGTCAGACGATGCCGCAAAGCTTTAAGGCAATCGTCGAAGACCTTGGTAACCCGGCTCAATCCAGGATCGTTGCCGACGACCGCGAGCAGACGAATGTCCTGGTGCTTGCAGGGCCTGGTTCAGGCAAGACCCGGGTTCTTGTGCATCGCATTGCCTATCTGATCCGTGTAAGACGTGAAGATCCACGCGACATACTGGTCCTGACCTATAACCGTCACGCGGCACTCGAAATCCGCAAGCGTCTGAGGATGATGATTGGTGACGACGCCATTGGCGTGACGGTATCGACCTGCCATGCGCTTGCGATGCGGCTCGTGGGTGCAAGTTTCTCTGGCCTTGAGGAAGCCGGCCAATCGCGTGATTTCGACAGGATCGTGATGGAAGCGGTCACACTCCTTCAGGGTGATGGCTTGACAAAAGTCGAGGCCGAGGCCTTGCGCGAGACCCTCATTCAGGGATACCGATGGATTCTTGTCGATGAGTATCAGGATATCGGCGCCGAAGAATACGCCCTGATCGCTGCTGTGGCCGGACGCTCGCTTGAAGATCCGGATCAGCGCCTGCGCCTCTTCGCAGTTGGGGATGACGATCAAAACATCTATGCATTTGCAGGCGCGTCGATCGAATTCATCCGGCGCTTCGAAACCGATTACGCGGCAAAGCCAAGCTATCTGGTGGAAAACTATCGCTCGACGAAGGCCATCATTTCTGCCGCCAACCGGGTGATAGCGCCAGCGGCCAACCGGATGAAGAACGGCCATGACATCGCCATCGATCGCGCCCGCGCCGGATTGAATGATGGCGGCCAGATGGAAGCGCTGGACCCCGTTGCCAAAGGCCGGGTTCAGGTTTTGCAATGTGCCGGTGATCATGAAGCGCAGGCCACTGCCGCCATCGATGAGTTGGTTCGGCTGTCGCAGTTCGTTCCTGACTGGACATGGTCGAATGCAGCTGTCATTGCGCGTGAATGGCGGCATCTTGAGCCGATACGCAGTTATTGCGAGACGCGCGCGATCCCGGTTCAGCTTGCAACGGAAATCATGCCGCCTTTGTGGCGCCTGCGCGAGGCCCGGGCATATCTTGCCTTCCTGAGGGCGCAACCGTCCGGGATGCTGACGGTCGAGGCTATGCGGATGTTCATCTCCAGCCAGCCAGCAAACCGTTGGTGGCAGTTAATCGCAGACGCCGTCGGCGCCGTTGCCACAGAGCTAGGCGACAAGGCTGCACCGGTCTCAGATATCATCGAGTTGTTTTCCGATTGGGCGCGCGATGCACGCCAGGA
Organism: Pseudomonadota bacterium; assembly: GCA_023390055.1. Classification (GTDB taxonomy): domain Bacteria; phylum Pseudomonadota; class Alphaproteobacteria; order Rhizobiales; family Rhizobiaceae; genus Neorhizobium. The sequence continues at coordinate 24,367 of JAEWDP010000086.1, forward strand.
GCAGCGAGGACTGATGCTTTTGACGGCACATCGGGCCAAAGGCCTGGAGTTCGACGATATCGTCATTCTCGACGGGGGGTGGGATCGCGTCTCCGATGGAGAGGATCACGATGCTCCAAGGCGGCTCTTCTATGTCGCCATGACAAGGGCCAGGCGAAGCCTGTCAATCATTTCAATGGGGAAACGGCACCCGATCCTGCAAAACATGGCAAGCACCGTATTGCACCGAACCATTGCAAAGAATCCCGAAGCTGCATCGCAATGCAGCCGCCGCTACCAGACACCTGATCCGAAGATGGTGGATCTTTCCTGGGTCGGCAGGCAGGCCGCGCACCATCCGGCCCACGCGGCACTGGCCCGGATAAGGACGGGCGAGCCGATCGATCTCGTCGAGGCCAACGGACACTGGTTCATTCGTGACAGGAACGGTGTGACGATCGGCAGGATGGCGAAGAGCTACCGTCCTCCCCGAGGCTTGAGATCCATTCGCGCTGAAGCCGGTGCCATCATTCATTGGCGCAGGATCGACAGTGGCGAAGAGTTTCATCACTTGATCCGACACGAAACGTGGGACGTCGTCCTTCCTGAACTGACATTTGCACCCTGATCGGGGCGACAGGCATTACACTCTTGTCAAAGGTCCCTTTTCCCAGGTGGATTGAAGCGAAAATCGGCCTATCGAAAAAAACCAATCCCTGTGCAGAAAGGAATTGCGTCTTCCTGTCGGGGGTGACACCAAGCCTCAGCATTTATAGAAGCTAACTTTTGAGTGGCGGGCACCAATCCCAAACCGACTGGAGCGGCTGCCAAGAACAGACAGCCTTGGACAGGGAGCGAGACTTGAACCCCACCACGATCCAGATCATTGCAGCAGTCCTTTTTGCAATCGCGATCCTGCACACCTTCTCAGTCAAGCTCTTTGAAAGGCTCGCTCATCTCAATCCCCGTCATGGGGGTATCTGGCACCTGCTGGCCGAGGTCGAGGTTGTCTTCGGCTTCTGGGCAATGGTGATGATCCTGTGCATGTTTGCAATCGAGGGCAGCGATACAGCAACCCACTATCTCGACGAGAGCAATTTTACAGAACCCATGTTCGTCTTTGCAATCATGGTGATTGCCGCCACAAAACCCGTTCTGCAATTCAGCCAGTCAATCGTCAGGTTCGTCGCGTCGGCCTTGCCGATACCACCGCAGATTGCGTCGCTTTTCACTGTCCTCTTCCTTGTTCCCCTCCTGGGCTCCTTTATCACCGAACCTGCCGCCATGACGGTCGGTGCCATGATCTTATCCAACGGAACATATTCCCACGGCATATCCACTCTTTTGAGATATGCCGCACTTGCGGTCCTTTTCGTGAACGTCTCGATCGGCGGCACCCTTACACCCTATGCTGCCCCACCAATTCTCATGGTCGCCGGAACGTGGGGATGGGACATGCCGTTCATGCTGCAGACCTTTGCCTGGCGTTCTGCACTCGCCGCAGCCGTCAATGCCGGGATACTGTCTTACCTGTTTCGTCGCGAACTGATGACATTGCCTGCCGAGCCGCCAGCAACCACCGACAAGGTACCAGCACCATTGGTTGCTGTTCATCTGGGTTTTCTGGCACTGGTCGTGGTGTTCTCGCACCACCCTGCGGTATTTCTTGCGGTTTTCCTGTTTTTTCTTGGCATTACACAAGCCTACAATGTCCATCAGGATCGCCTGATCCTGCGCGAAGGCCTGCTCGTCGCCTTTTTCCTTGCCGGTCTCGTTGTCCTCGGCGGACAACAGCAATGGTGGTTGCAACCGCTTTTGACAAACATGAGCTCGGATGGCGTATTCTTTGGCGCCACCGCCCTGACCGCCGTGACCGACAATGCAGCACTGACCTATCTTGGTTCACTGGTGGAGGGGCTTACCGATGAATTCAAATATGCCCTGGTCGCTGGCGCGGTGACCGGTGGTGGCCTGACGGTCATCGCCAATGCCCCCAACCCTGCCGGGATGTCGATCCTCAAAGGCCACTTCCGTGACGAAACGGTCAACCCGCCTGGTCTCCTGGTCGCCGCAATCCCGCCCACACTGGTGGCCGTCATTGCGTTCTGGTTCATCTAGCGCCGTCAGTTGTGTCTTGCTCAGGCGGCCGGAAGATGGTGGCTTTTCTCCTGCGGGCGCCAAACCCGACAACCCGGGGTAAAATGCGAAAGCCTCTGAAAACCTGACGTTTCCAGAGGCGGCATTCCGCATAAAGAGGATCAGACGACCCGCCAGCGATCATCGGCAAGGGGAAACCGCGCATGTGACCACTGTCTCGTACCAGCGACGACAACCTCTTGCGAACGGCCCGGCCACGTGTCGTGGCCAGGGCGTCTTCAATACGGGGCGTGCGTTTTACCCGGCCTGTCGAATGCGCATTGTCTCTGGGTCATAAACCCGCCCGAAGCGGTTGTTCAGGAGGTCGCTCAGTGCAATTTCTTCCTGGCGCACAAACCCCTTTTGAGGAAGTGTGCCATCCGCCAGCAGATCAAGCACAGTGGATATGCCTGCTGCCGTGGTAATCTGGATGGCGCTCATCTTCTTGCCGGCAACAACGTTTGCGTAAACCTTGTTTGCGTAGGTCTCCTGAAGGTAGCGGCCATCCTTCCAGCCGCAGACAGTCACGAAAATGACCACGACATCCTGCATCGTGGCCGGCAAGGCGTTCTCAAAAAGATCCTTGAGAACATCACGGCGGTTCTTGAGATTGAGATCGTTCAAAAGTGCCTTGATGATCGCCTGGTGGCCAGGGTAGCGGATCGTGCGGTAGTTCATGGTCCGGACACGGCCTTCAAGCGTCTTTGCGAGGGTCCCGAGACCACCAGACGTATTGAAGGCTTCGTAAGTCACACCATCAAGCGAGAATTCTTCGCGCTCCTCCATCGCCGGCACGGAGACGAGCTTGCCCTCGACAATCGCCTCGCAGGGCTCGATATACTCGTTGATCAGGCCGTCGGTGCTCCAGGTCAGATTGTAGTTGAGGGCATTTGACGGATATTGTGGCAGTGCGCCGACACGCATGCGAACACTGTCGAGAGTATCGAAGCGGTTTGCAAGATCATTGGCAACGATCGAGATGAACCCGGGGGCAAGGCCGCATTGCGGAATGAAGGCAACATCGGCGCCATTTGCCAGTTCTTCAACTTTCCTGGTGGTCGCCACGTCTTCGGTAAGATCCAGATAGTGGACACGAGCCTCAAGCGCCGCTTCGGCGACCATCCCGGTCAGGCTGAAAGGGGCAGCAGAAAGAACGGCGAACTTCCCGCGAAGAACGTCGACCAATGCCTTGTGGTCGGTAATATCCACGGTGGCAGTCGCGATCGCCGCATGTCGGTCAACCTTTGCGAGCTGCTTTTCGTCACGGTCTGTGACGACAACCTTGTAGTCGCCGGTTTCAGCCAGCATCAAGGCAATGGCACCACCAATCTTGCCTGCACCGATGATTACGACTTCCTTCATTTCAATCCCCTGTTACTCAAAATAGAAGCAACAGGATGACTTCAATCATAGACGTTTAATAGCTTCAAAATGTGCAGATTGACGGCTACAACTGGTCAAAACGATCTATCCAGCATCCGAAGTGACAAGTTCAGATTAGAATCGGGGCGAAGAATGCAGATTTCCGTTCCTCGCATTTCTGGTGCGGGATTGTCTGGTGACCCGCCAAAGGCCCGCTTCACCTCAATATCTGCCTGTTTAATTAATTGGCGGCTCCGCAACATTTCTTGAACTTCTTGCCTGAGCCGCAAGGACATGGATCGTTACGGCCGGGATGAGCTTCACCAATAAAGCCCGCAACAAAGCTCTTCCTTTGAGACGCAGGCATGCGCCAATACATGGCAAGCGCCATAACGGCTTCCGGAAGGACTTCTGCCGCCTCCTGGATTGCCTCGAACCTTTCTTCATCTGTCTTCGTCTCGAGGATTTCTCCGGCGTCCCAAAGGATCAAAAGGGGCATGAGCAGTTGCACGGCATTCGTCTTCGCCATCATATCCCAACGGTGTTTGCGAAGCGCAATGGCATCGGCAAATCCATCCGCCCATTCATCGGCAATGATCACTTCGCCGGATTTCCACAAAATCGGCGCGACAGCTTCGTCATCAGCCTCCCTGACAATTTCGTCATACCTGTTCATGATGGCGCCGACGGCAGCTTGGGCCATTACTCTGTCGTGAAACTGAGGATCTGCTTCACGCCAGATAATCGGCCACCACTCGTCGGGAGGGATTGTCTCAGGGCCAATTGCGGCTCCGGTCAGAAAGCCATCAAGCTCGGAAAGTGACATGCACTCCACTGGGGCATGTTCGGAGGAGAGAAAGTCTTCAAGTTCCTCAAGGGTCATTGCTTCAGGAGAAGGGGAATTTTGTGCAGCCATTTCACGATCCCTGTGTGCGAACAGCCACCATCTAAAACCAGCATTTACTGACATGCAACGCGCAGGATCAACAAATGTGGAGCCGAAAGACCGGTTGGCGGTTTTATGCCGTCAGCCTGATTGGACATACCTGTTCGATTTCAGTGACATCCCGCAAATTCAAGCGCGCTGGCTGATCCAGATACTGCCCATGACGAGGGCGATCCCGACAATCTGGGAAACGCTAAGCGCCTCCCCCAGAAACACCCATCCGAGCAGAACGGCCGTCAAAGGACTGAGAAACAACAGGGATGAAATCGCCGACGGTGCAAGCTTGCCAATCCCCCGAAACCACAGGCCATAGGCAAGTGCTGCTCCAATCAGGCCGAGCCAGACAAGGCCGAAAAGATTGCCAGCAGTTGGAACAGGAAGTGGTGGATCAAACCATGACACGGCGGGCACCAGGAGCAAACCACCTGCGCTCAGTTGCCAGGCTGTGAACGTAAGCGGCGAGACGGGAGGCCTCCACTTGCGTGCAAGCACGCTCCCAAATGCCATCGAAGTCGCGCCCGCCAGTCCCGCGGCAATCCCGACAACATCGAGTACCGCGCTCGAGGTCAAGACGAGCAGACCTACGCCTCCCATTCCGACAATCGCACTGACGATCAGCACCGGTCGAACAGGATTTGAAAGGAATGCCGCGGCCACAAAGATCACAATCAATGGCTGGGCAGAAAGCACCGTCCCGGCAACGCCGCCAGGCAGGCGATAGGCCGCGACAAAAAGCATGGCCAGGAAGATCGAGATATTGAGTGCACCAAGGATGAAGGCGCGAAGCCACCAGATACCGACGGGAAGGACGCGCGTGAACGCCAGAAGAAGGAGGCCTGCAGGCAATGCTCGCAGCATCGCCACCGTCAGCGGCGACAAGCCTTCCAGAAACTGCGTGGTTACAATATACGTGCTTCCCCACACAATAGGGGCAATTGCCGTCACGGCAAGATCGACGTCATGCGTTTTCATGATATCTGCAGAACCTCCAAAAGCGGACGGCGCGGCTTCTGAGGCCAGTTGTCCGCTGCTGCACGCCCGACGGAAAGGAGCATGACAGGCACTTCGTCGGGCCTAAGAGAAAACCTGCGGGCAACAGCATCCGCATTAAAACCGACCATCGGACCAGACACCAGCCCCATTGCTTCTGCTGCAATCATCATAGTTGCAGCGCCCAAAGTTGCAGAGCGGATCGCTTCATCGCGTGCAATACGGGGATCAGAATATTGAGATCGAGCTGCATCGCCCCAGGCGGAGACTGTCGCCTGCGACATGTGTCCCGATGCCACGAACGGAAGGAGGTGGACGGCCAGTCGGGCATGATCGGGCAGTTGCCCGCAGATGATGAATGTAACGGCCGCATCAGAGACCTTGGCCTGATCATAGGCCATTTTGCGAAGCTCATTCCTGGCCTCGTCTGATTGCACCGCGATGAAGCGCCAGTTTTGAAGATTGTAAGCGCTCGGCGCGCGTGTTGCGAGCCGGACAAGCTCTTTGATTTCTTTGACTGACATCTGATAGTCCGGATCAAACAGATTGGCGGAAATTCTTCGCTCGATGATTGCAATGGCTGGATGTGGCAATGGATCAGGTCCTGGTTGTTTTCGATGGAGGCCAGGCTATTAAATTCATCAAACGATGATAATTGCTCCATTGAGGAAGATATTGTTATCATCTGGAGAAGAATGAATGGACCGCTTCACCGCTTTGCAGGTGTTTCGCAACGTAGCTGAATGCCAAAGCTTCGCCGCAGCAGGGCGCAAGCTTAACCTGTCACCACCCGCCATCAGCAAGAATGTTGCAGAACTTGAGGCACACCTTGGAGTGCGGTTGATCAATCGGACCACACGGCGCATGGCGCTTACCGAGGAAGGCCAAATCTATCTCGAACATGTGTCGCGCGCACTGGATGCAATGAGCGAGGCCGATACAGCACTTCAGTCGTCGAAATCAGTCCCCACCGGCACCTTGCGCGTAAGCGCACCCATGACCGTCGCGCTGACGCGCCTGTGCGAAGCAATACCGGATTTCCTTGCCCGTTTCCCGAATATCAAGCTTGATCTCAACCTCGATGACAGACGTGTCGACATCATTCGCGAAGGTTTCGATCTTGCAATTCGTGGCAGCGGCAATCTGGAAGATTCCAGTCTGATCGCCCGGAAGCTTGCATCAATGCCGCACGTCTTGTGTGCATCCCCCCAATACTTCAAAATGCATGGCATGCCGCAGACACCAAAAGATCTGGAAGCGCACGACCATGTTCGATTTCCATTTGGCGGCAACGCTGACATTTGGGAATTTCGCAAAGGTCAAGATACCGAACAGATCATCGTTAGGGCCCGCTATAGTGTCAGCTCAAGCCTTGCCGTCCGCGACGCATTGAGGGCCGGTTTCGGCCTCAGTCTGATACCACGCTCCTATGTCGAACAGGACCTGGAAACAGGCCGGTTATGCACCGCATTGGACGACTGGAAAACGATGGAAACGACGCATTATGCCATTTACCCATCACGTCAGCATCTCGCACCAAAGATCCGTGTTTTCATAGAATTTCTCACGCAGCAATTTGGCGGCCGGCCATAAGATGCGTAGCTGGTGTCAGATCTGTTCCCGGCGATGGACTGCATGATTTCTTCTTGGATCTGTGTCAGTGCTATCAGCGTCTATCGTCTAACTCTATGACCATTTTTCGTCCCATCGCGTAAGCTCGCGCGTCACCACGCTCCATAAGAGCATTGGCAACAATCCGTGCCTTCTGGGGAAGATCGTCCAGCTTTTCGATGTCGATATTATCGAAAACTCTCAGTCCATACCTCTCGGTCGCAATCTTGATAAATTCCACAAGACGACTTCTCTCAGCCCGATGGGCAGAGCGCAATTTCGCCGCCGCACTCACGATCTCATCTCTGCGTGCTTTGGAACGAGAACCTCCACCCTCACCAGATCGGACGCTCCTCCAGTCTCTCGGTACTTTTTGATGCGTTCTTTTGCAGACATGGTGACAACTCCACATGATGCTTAATAGAGGCGTATCCGGGATACCCATCAACTATCTATATCTGTGATGAAAAGCACAAGTTACCTGGGAATCCTGAACATGGTTACGCTGCTTCGCACTGAAGCAGCGATCCGTTGAATGGCTGGCTCCTGCTTCCGCATCTTATCCGGAAAGGGCACACACCTTCCCCGGCTCTGAAGTCGCCTCATCGCCGAGTTGTAGACCGTCAGACGTGCTGGCCCCCGTTAATGTGGATTTCCGAACCGTTGATGTATGACGATGGCTCGTTGCACAGGAAATAGATCGTCTCTGCAACCTCACGTGCTTCGCCCAGCCGTCCCATGGGCACTTCCGCTGCCACCAGTTCATCCGTTCCAGGCGACAGGATAGAGGTACCGATTTCGCCCGGTGCAATGGCGTTTGCGCGGACACCCCGACGACCGAACTCATAGGCCATTTCACGGGTCAGCGCCGCCAGTGCTGCCTTGGATGCCGCATATGCAACGCCGGCAAACGGATGGACCCGCGATCCAGCAATCGATGTGACATTGACGATCGATCCTTTCGCCGCTTCCAGCTCCGGCATAAGTGCGCGCGCGATCAACGCTGTCGAAACAAGATTGACGTTGAGCACATGCTGCCAGACATCCGCGTCCGTCTCGGCAACTCCAAGGCGGCTCCGTTCTGGCCCTTTCGGCGAGATGCCGGCATTGTTGACAAGCGCATGCAGGCGCCCGTCAGGCAGGCGTTCACGAACGGTTTCGGCAAGCAGATCGATCTGGTTCAGATCCGCCAGATCGGCCTGAATATGGCTCTCCCGAGCCGAGGGCCAGGCGCATTCTTCCGAAAAGGCCTGACGTGATACCGTCAGGATGCGCCAACCCTTCTGCTGAAACAATTTGACGGTCGCATGTCCGATCCCACGACTTGCCCCGGTCAACAACATGTAGCGAACTTCATCGGCCATTAAGGCGCTCTCCCAGTCCTTGATCCTGCGTCTGCACATCAAACGGCATCCAGTATTTTTCCATGTATTCCTTATCCATCAACTGTCGCCAATTGTCGCCATGCGCCCCGTGGATGTCGCGGTGAATGATTTGTCCGGCCGGCAAAATACCGCGGTAAAACCGGGTTGACGGGAGCCTGCATCTGACATGAACAATGCGCCTTCCAATCCAGGCATGACACAAGCGCCCGCAAAAAACAGAGCCTTCGCATTTGCAATACGTCATCAGTGTCGATGCCAGATCAATGCAGGCCGCAACAGGTCACTGGACCCGGAGAGAGGCTCGGCAACGGCCTTATCGCTACCTCGATACCTTTCGCCATTTTGACGTACTAAAGCATTGAATGGAGGTCATAAGTACCGCTTTCGAATGGATGTCACCACTCACCATTTCGGCCTACTGTGTCATTGGCGCCTTTCCCCGTTTTGGTTGGCGCACGAGGCGCACGGGCGCCCCCCAGCCCCCCGCCCGTGCGCCTCACATATATCTCGGACGATCCGTCCTGTGAATGGCATCCTGGTTCGAAGGGTCTCAACATTAAGGCCATTCTATCACCAGTTGGAGCATCGCATCGAGGCTCACATATCATTACCTTCATCGACAATGCCTGCACGCCAGGGCTTGCGCCATGGCCTGTCCTCGACGAACTGACAGCAGGTCAGAACCTCAGCGCTCACTTTCCGACAACGGATGGATGGGCACTCATCTTCGACCGGCACACGCCGTGTAGTGGAGACTTTCACATTCCCATCACTGTTTTTATTCCGTTTTTTCTCTGGGTAGAGAAAGACGAGTATCTGGCCGGGAACAGTTCCAATTTGGGGCGTCGCCTGTTGATATTAACCCTTGCTCAACCATGCGACTGAACCGCAGTAGCTATTCGTTTAGGATAATACATTGCTGTAACCGCCGTGTTCACAAGATGCGGAAGGGAGCCCCCACCCCCCAGCCCCCCAGAGGGGCTCCCGCTCTATCCTTTGCAACCAGGACGCAGGAGGATACAGTCGCCATTCGATTTGCCACGACTATCGGGCGACAAGGGGCCAGCATAGGCTCAGGCTGACGGGTTTTCTGCCCGCAGGTTCCGATCAGAAATCTTGCCCGAGGCGGCAAATTGCGGGATGCCTCTCAGTGAAGCGATAGAGCAGTCACCTCACCGGCCGGTTCAACGGGCATTCAGCCACAATAACAGCGCAACTTGCGCAGCCTCCAGTTTGAACAGATGCTCGTCACACCCATTCTCAGCAACACGCAGCAACGCTACGCTGCCTTGCGGGCATATCAGATCCGCTTCAATCGCCAATCGGCAAACAGACCTGCCCTCTTTGAGTAGCCATCCGTATCAAACCCCGCAAAAAGCCCGTCCTCTGTAACCAGAACGGTGCGCCAGCCTCTCGCCGACGCTCCCATGATGTCGGTATGCAGCGTGTCGCCGCACATTGCGATCCTTGATGGCGATAGTCCTGGAAGGGTATCTTCCACAAGTCGATAGACCTCCGGAAATGGCTTGCCGAAAAAGCGAACCTGTCCTGGATGCCGATCTGCAATCCGATGTCCGAAATGTCCAGGCTCCAGGGAAAAACCATGGTCGCGCGGGGCAACAAGATCAGGATTGGCAATCACCAGCGGACGTGGGTGCGCATCCATTGCGGCTTCAAGCAGTGCCTGGCGATCTTCGTTCCAGTCCGTCGTCGACAAGAACAGGAAACCACCGACGTCATGATAGGCGCCGGCATCGTCACCCAGCCGGGTAACAGGTGCTCCAATATCATCAAGGGAATCATCTTGTGCAGCCATCACGCCCAGCTTGACGTCTGGAAGGTTTTGCAAAGCCGCATCGCGGCTCGTGACGATTTCGCTTTCATGAACGCGCACGCCAAGCTTCCTGAATTTCTCGACAGCATGCGCGCGCGCATAACTGGCCGCATTGGTCAGTATGCGGATCTTGCAGCCGCGCGCGCGTAACGCATCTACCCGTCTATCAGCCCCTTCGATCAGGGTATCGCCGACATTCAAAACACCGAATGCATCGAACACAAAGGCATCGACCGTGTCGGCTATATCGAGGAGCGAGACAATATCAGTAGAACCGGCCAATGAAGGTGCCGCCGGAAGGCGCGAGCGCACCGACTGATAGCGTTCAAAGATCGTCTCGACGTCGAGCATCGCAATTCCCATCCATACCAAGAACGTTAGCCGTAACCATGACCGACCAACCGTCACATCGAAGCGATATCGTATCGTAGCGTCCGGTCACAAAATGAAAAGGAGAAAACGCCATAACAACATAAATGCACAGACATCATCGGTACATTTCCAGAATTATGTCAATGAAGGGTCAAAAAATGTTGGTTCTTCCAAAATACTTGTTGTTTTGACCGCAACCCTGCCCTAGCCTGCTGCCAGCAGGAGTGGATCAGGTCTCAATGTCCGACAAGAAGCGTAGACGTCGCGAGAAGATAATGGGCCTTGTGCTGGAGCGCGGGGCAATTTCAGTCGGAGCGCTGGCCGAAATCCTCAATGTCTCGATGCAGACGATCCGTCGCGATATCGATGACCTGTGTGCGGACGAGAACCTGCACCGCCTTCATGGTCGGGTCGAATTGGCAAAGGATGCCCTCAACACACCGTTTGATGAACGCAGGGACACCAATCTTGCTGCCAAGCAGGCCATTGGCGAGGCCGCAGCGAGCCTCATCCCGGACGGTTCAAGCCTCTTCATCTCCATTGGATCGACGGCACTTGCCGTTGCACGTGCTTTGCGCGCCCGCAAGGGATTGACCGTCATCACCAACAATCTCAGCGCCGCGATGGCCTTGAGCGATGAATTGTCGAACCGTATCATCATTCCCGGTGGCGAATTGCGACTGCCCGATCGCGACATGCTTGGTGACGAGGTCTTAAACTTCTTTGCCCGCTATCGCACGGAATTTGGTATCTTCGGGACGGCAGGTGTTGCCGCTGACGGCAACCTGCTTGAGTTTCATTCGGCTGAAGTCAGGGTTGCCGGGCAGATGCGATCAAATGCGCAAACCTCCATCCTGGTTATCGATCACACGAAATTCGGACGCCTGGCACCAGCGCTCGGCCCAAATCTGTCCGAGATCGACCGCGTGGTCCTCGACCGCCGGCCGGGTCCGGAATTCGACGGCCTGATTGATCAGGCCTCTGCACGCATGATTTTTGCGGAAAAGGACACACCATGACGTCCGCACCTCTTGTTGTCCTGGATAACGTTGCCAAGCGCTGGAATGGGCAACTCGGCGTCGAGCATATCAATCTTGAAATCGAAGACGGCTCGTTCGTCGCGCTCCTTGGCCCATCAGGTTGCGGAAAGTCGACCACCTTGCGATTGCTGGCCGGACTGGAAACGGCCGACGAAGGCAAGATCACGATCAGCGGCCGCGATGTCACCACTGCACCGGCAGCCGAGCGCAATTTGTCGATGGTGTTCCAGTCCTATGCACTGTTTCCCCATCTGAGCGTGGCAGAAAACGTGGTCTTCGGCCTGAAGGTCCGCAGGACCCCGAAAGCCGAGCGCGCAGAAAAACTTGCCCGCGCGCTCAAGATCACTGGTCTGGAAGGCTATGAAAGCCGCAAGCCCGGAGAATTGTCCGGAGGACAGCGCCAGCGCGTTGCGCTTGCGCGCGCAATCGTTGCTGGCAAGCGTTTATGTCTGATGGACGAGCCGCTTTCCAATCTCGATGCCAAGCTGCGCAACTCCGTGCGCAAGGACATCAAGCGACTGCAGCGTGACCTTGGCATAACGGTCGTCTACGTCACCCATGATCAGACCGAGGCAATGAGCATGGCCGACAAGGTCGTCCTGATGAAGGACGGTCACATCCAGCAGGTCGGATCACCCGAGGACCTCTATAATCGCCCGATGAACACCTTCGTGGCCGAATTCGTCGGCGCACCTCCAATGGCGCTGATAAAGTCGACGGCGCTGGAAGGCTTTTCACCTGGTCAGATTCTTGGCATCCGGGCTGAAAAAATCGAGATCGTGCAACGGGGACAGGGTCGGCTCGTCTGCGACGTCAGCGAGTGCGAGTATCTTGGAGCAGAAACCCTCATCGGATTGTCACATCCGCACGCTACAGGACTGTCTGTCCTTCGGCCCGGACCTGCATCCGTGCCGATCGGCGAGGAGGTATCCATTCATTTCGACGACCGTGATCTGCATCTCTTCGACGACCAGGGGCGCAGACTGGACACACAAACTTCCCGTGCATCGTGAAAAGCGCACGGGCTGACTTACGACAAACGTCAACCAGGGAGGACAAAATGAACTACATTTCAAGAACTGGTCTCGCACTGGCAGGCCTTATGGCGGCAACGGCACTCAGCTTTCCCGCCTATGCTCAGCAGACCGAACTCACGATGTACTATCCAATTGCTGTCGGCGGTCCACTGACCGATGTGGTGGACGGCATGGTCGAGGAATTCGAGGCTGCAAACCCCGACATCAAGGTCAATGCCATCTATTCGGGCAATTACGACGACACGCGCGTGCGTGCTCTGTCAGCCATCAATTCGGGTGAACCGGCACAGCTTGCCGTCCTGTTTTCGATCGACGCCTACGATCTCATCGAACAGGATATCATCACCCCGTTCGACGAGTTGGTCACCGACGATGAAGGAAAGGCCTGGCTCGACAGCTTCTACCCGGCACTGATGGCGAACGGACAGATAGAAGGCCACACATGGGGGATCCCGTTCCAGCGTTCCACCATCGTCGCCTATTACAACAAGGACAAGTTCCGCGAGGCTGGCCTTGATCCGGAAAGCCCGCCAACGACCTGGGACGAGATGGTGGAGGCTGGAAAAGCCCTTACCAAGGATGGCACTTTCGGGCTGATGATCCCGTCAACAGGCTATCCGTACTGGATGTTCCAGGCCCTTGCGATCCAGAACGGCAAGGAACTGATGTCGGATGACGGACTGCACACCTATTTCGACGATCCAGCGGTCATCGAAGCACTCGACTTCTGGCATTCGCTGTCAACCGAACACAAGATCATGCCGGAAGGTACGGTCGAGTGGGGAACACTTCGCCAGGCCTTCCTCGAAGGACAGACGGCCATGATGTGGCACACGACCGGCAACCTCACTGCCGTCAAGGGCGCAGCCGACTTCGAGTTTGGCGTTTCCGTCCTGCCAGGCAACGTGCAACCGGGCTCACCCACAGGTGGCGGCAATTTCTATCTCTTCAAGGACACCACCGATGCGGAACGGGCAGCAGCACTGAAGCTGATCCAGTTCATGACATCGCCTGAGCAGGCTGCACAATGGTCTATCGCAACGGGGTATATGGGTGTTTCGCCGGCGTCCTATGAGACAGAAGCCCTGCAGTCCTACACGCAAGACTTCCCGCCAGCCCTTGTGGCACGCAATCAGCTCGAAAACGCGATTGCCGAATTTTCCACCTTCGAGACAGCCCGTGTTCGCGACGGTCTGAACAACGCTATCCAGGCTGTACTGACGGGCTCGAAGGATTCCAAGACGGCTCTCGGTGAAGCACAGGCAGCCGCCGAGCGACTGCTTGAACCCTATCGCTGAACCGTTTGAAGACGATGCGCACCGGCCAGACCGGATCGGTGCGCATGTCGTGAAGGCACAATGATGGTCCGCAATATCAATATCGAGCGTCGCCAACAGGCGGTCTATGGCTGGTTGCTGCTTTTTCCGGCAGGCGTTCTTCTGTCGCTTTTTGCCTTCTATCCGACGATTGCAACGTTTTGGGCAAGCCTCTTTTCTCGCGGCACCCGGCGCAACCCTTCCGAGTTCCTGGGGGCGGGAAACTATATCGCCCTCTTCAACGACCCGACTTTCTGGACCGTCGTTCAAAACAACCTTCTTTATGCTGCCGTGACAGTGCCGGTCTCGATCGGCATTGCATTGGCAATGGCGCTTTGGGCAAATTCAAAGATCCCTGTGCGCGGTTTCGTGCGAACGGCGTATTTCACGCCGACGGTCTTGCCGATGATCGCTGCCGCCAATCTCTGGCTGTTCTTCTATACCCCAGGCCTCGGCGTCCTTGATCAGATCGGAAGCGTATTCGGCTTTTCGGCCGTCAATTGGCTCGGCCGCCCGGAAACTGCTCTGTGGGCAATCATCATCGTGACGATCTGGAAGGAGGCAGGCTTCTTCATGATCTTCTATCTCGCCGCCTTGCAGACGATCCCGGAGGATCTTCGCGAGGCAGCCGACATCGAAGGGGCAAGCCGGTGGACCTATACGCGTCGTATCGTTCTTCCTCTCCTGATGCCGACAACGCTCTTCATCATGGTCAACGCAATGATCAATTCGGTGAAGCTGATCGATCATCTGTTCATCCTGACGAAGGGCGGGCCAAACGATGCCTCGAAGCTGATCCTCTACTATATCTGGGAAATGGCCTTCGCGTTCTTTGATGCACCGAGCGCGGCTGCCATGACCATGCTCGTCCTCCTCGTCTTGTGTGTCGTTGCCGCAATCCAGTTCTTTTTCATCGACCGCAGGACACATTACCAATGACCCGGCTCATGCGACATGGTGAGGCAGCCGCCGCATTCCTCCTGGCACTGGTGTGGGTATCGCCCCTGCTTTTCGCCTTCTGGGCGGCATTTCACGCGACATCTGATGCGGTCAACCTCAATGTCTTTGCTCCATGGACGCTGGAAAATTTCCGCATTGCATGGGCCGGAGCACCCTGGCTGCGCTATTTCCTGAACACCTTCATTCTCGTCACGATCGTACTGGCCGGCCAGTTGGTCCTGACGACGCTCGCCGGCTTTGCATTTGCCCAGTTGAAGTTTCCAGGTCGCGACTTCGTATTCGTCCTCATTCTCATGCAGCTCTTCATCCTGCCCGAGGTCCTCATCGTCGAGAACTACGCGATGGTGTCGCGTCTTGGACTGTTCGACACGATCCTCGGTGTCGGCATGCCCTACATGGCAAGTGCCTTCGGGATCTTTTTGATGCGTCAGGCATTCAAGTCGGTCCCGATCGAACTCCACGAGGCCGCAAAGATCGAGGGCTGCAGCCTGCTCGGCATCCTCTGGCGCGTCTATGTGCCGCTCGCAAGACCCACCTATCTGGCATATGCTCTCGTGTCGGTTTCAACGCACTGGAACAATTTCCTGTGGCCCTTGATCGTGACCAACTCTGCTGACACACGGCCACTGACTGTCGGCCTGTCCATCTTCGGCGCACCGGAAAGCGGTGTAAACATCAGCATCATCTCGGCGGCAACGATGATGACGGTAGCGCCGCTCTTGATCACCTTTCTTCTCTTCCAGCGTCAGTTCGTGCAAGCCTTCCTGCGCACCGGCATCAAGTAGAAGGTTT
Source organism: Pseudomonadota bacterium (assembly GCA_023390055.1). Lineage (GTDB taxonomy): Bacteria > Pseudomonadota > Alphaproteobacteria > Rhizobiales > Rhizobiaceae > Neorhizobium. The sequence goes on from JAEWDP010000086.1 coordinate 40,127, forward strand.
GAACAGACCACATGCCACGCATCCTGCACCTCACAGATACCCATCTTGTCGCCCCGCCAGGGCGCGTTTGCGGGGTACTTGATACGGCCGACCTCTTTCAGCAATCGATTTCGGCGGTAAAGGCTGCACTTCCAAGAATAGGCCCGATCGATGCAATCCTGGTCACTGGCGATGTCAGCGACGATGGCAGCATTGAAAGCTACGAGCTCTTTCGCAGCATGGTCGAGCCACTTGGCCTGCCTCTTCTGGTGATCCCCGGAAACCACGACAGGCGCGAAGAGATGCGAAAAGCCTTCGCCGATCTCTGCCTGTTCAGCGACACCGGCCGACTTGACTGGGTGCGCGATCTTGATGGGCTGAGAATTGTCGGGATTGACACGCTGGTCGAAGGATCGGGGGGCGGTGTGATCGAGGACACAACACTCGCCTTTCTTGAAACGGCCCTTGGCAAGGCCGGTCCGACCATCCTTGCAATGCATCACCCACCATTTTCGTCCGGGATCCGTTTCATGGATGACATCGGGCTTAAAGACATAGGCGGGCTTCAGGATATCTTGAGGCGCGCAACGGCCGATATCCGCATCCTGTGCGGTCATCTGCATCTGACCGCCACCGGTTCGATCGGGAGATTTCCTGCCATCGTCGGCCCTTCGACATGCAGCACGTTCCAGATCGATTTCAGGCCCGATGCACCCGAGGGATTCTTTACGGGCGGCGGTGGCTTCATGATCCATGACTGGTCGGAAGGCTTTCGCAGTATGACGATACCAGCTGCAATCGGGAATGGGCCCTTCCCGTTCTAGAAGACAATCAAGATCCAGAAACTTAACATCGCGGCTAAACCGGCGAGTTGAACAGCCCCCATCTTCCGGACAGTTCTGACGCCATGCAAAACGCACAATGACCGCAATAATGAACGACAATTTCATAGTTGTTCATTATTACTGAACAATCTGTTGCCATTTTGACGGCTTCCGAAAGCGGATCAGAACCTCCATCTTCAGGTCACAGCGAACGACAACAACGGTTTGTTGCTCACGCCAGACAAAATTATTGATCAGGAGATAGACAACATGTCCAAGTTCATCATCACAGCCA
>JAEWDP010000150.1 GCA_023390055.1 Pseudomonadota bacterium
GGTTGCCGACGACGAGGTTCGCATCATGGGATCGAAGTCGGAACTGCTGCGAACGTTGGTCGCCGCTTCAAGCGTAGAAACGGCGGCGTTCGGCGTTCATAGTTCTGTTCTGAAATGGCGCACCCGAAGAGATTCGAACTCCTGACCCCCAGATTCGTAGTCTGGTGCTCTATCCAGCTGAGCTACGGGTGCGCATTGCGAAACGGCAACGCCGCTTGCGTGGGCGATCCTCTAAAACGTCCGCATTGCGATTGCAAGCGATTTTCCCGGTTAAATCCCATTTTTACCGACACAGGATCCACAACAAATTGAAAACGAGAGCTTTTCTCTGGTCATGCGCGGATGCGGTAGTCGTCAAGTGCTACGGGACGGTCCGGTATTTCGATCCTGAACTGTGTTCCCGGTCCCGGTTTTTCGACCAGGGCGATCGTGCCACCATGAGCGAGCACCAGTTCACGGGCAATGGCAAGACCAAGACCGGTACCTCCAGAGCGTGCAGATCCGCGAAACGCGGCAAAAAGGTTCTCACGTGCTTTTCGCGGCATGCCCGGACCAGTATCATCGATGATAATACTAACAACACTTCCCATTCGCTGAGCCGAAATTGTAATCCGGCGTACTGTCGCAGGATCATCCAAATGGAACGAGGCAAGAGCCTGCACCGCATTGCGGCAGATATTGTGGATGACACGGAACAGTTGATCGCTGTCGGCGTCAATTTCCAGGTCCGCAGGTATCTGCTCCTGGAAATCGATCAGCCCGTCAGGATCGAGCGCAAGTATATCACGGACATCCTGGCAAAGGTTCGCGAAACGGACCATCCGTCGCCTTGGCGCCGCTTCTGATGCCTGTCCGTAAGAGAGTACCTCGCTCGTATATCCGACAGCACGATCGATTGTCCGCAGCAGCTTTGGCGCAAAGCTTCGCACCATAGGATCCTCGACATCGACAAGACGGTCAGACATGAGTTGGGCAGAGGCAAGAATATTGCGCATGTCGTGATTGATCTTGGAGACAGCAAGACCAAGATCCGCAAGATTCTTCTGCTGTTTCAATGTTCGCTGCAACTCGACCTGCATGGCGGCCAAGTGTCGCCCGGCAACGGCGAGTTCGCCTTGTGCCCTGTTGCCCTTGAATACCCGTTGCGGATCATCCGGTTTTTCTGAGAAGAACTGCATGTTTCTCGTCAGATACCTGATCGGGCGGATCATCATGCGATTGATGGCAAGGAAGATCAGTACGGCAGTGATCAGTGAAATGGCGAATGACAAAATGAACATCAGGCGTGAGTAACGTAACATGTCGCTCCGAAGCGCATCGTCGGACATGACCATTTCAATGATCATCTCAGTGTCGCCGATCGGGCCAAAAACCCGCATGATCCGTTCCCCCCCGAACAACAGCGTGTTCAGTGCATCGCGTATCGACACCGGGAGAGAAATATCTGACAGGTCATACTGGTCATCGACCTGTGGTGGCGTATCAATCGCCGCAAGCAATCGCGACGTACCATCCTTACGCAGCGCAATGACCTTTGACCCTGTCGCGAGAAGAGTATCGTCCTGGACATTGCGCGGCAGGTCCGAGGCCTGAAGGCCATCGATGACTATTCCCGCTGCAGCGACCGTGTCCAGCCTGTCGCGTAACCAGTTTATCCGCATGCCGGCGACCGAAGGAACGAAGATCAAGATTTCCGCAAGCATTACGAATATCATCGTCAGCCAGAGGAGGCGTCCGGACAGGCCGCGGAAGAGACCGGGCATGGGCTCGAGGCCCGCCTGCTCCTGTACTGAGTCCTGATCTCTATGGGCTTCGCCGCTCATGCGGATCTCCGGTACATAGCTGCCGACGCCCCTCGGCAGCTGTCTCTACTTTGCTGCACCCTTTCTTCTATCATTTTTTTTGCCATGCACAAACGGCGGGACCGAAGGCATACTCTTCGGTCCCGTGCAGATCAGGCCATACAGAGACTTAAAACTCTTCCCAGTCTGCTGCAGAAGAAGCTGTCGCAGCAGAGGTTCCGATGCCAAGTGCCTTTGCAATGGTTCCCGTCATTGCCCGGGCCGGGGATCTGCGCGGACGCTGATCGGATGCGATCACGGGGCCGGCCGGCCCGACAGAGGGCGGTGTGCGCAACTTGCTCATGGTTCCTGCCTCTGTCGAAGCAGGATACGCTGGGCTTGGCTGCCCGGCTCCATCACGACCACCACCGATATCGAAGTTGGAAACCATGGAATGGAGATTTGTTGCCTCGCCGGACAATCTTTGTGTCGCTGCCGAGGTCTGCTCGACCATTGCTGCATTCTGCTGGGTCATCTGGTCCATCTGGTTTACAGCAGTATTGACCTCCTGAAGTCCAGTCGCCTGTTCCTTTGCGGCCACTGCAATCGACTGGATATGGTCATTGATGCGCAACACCCGCGCTTCAATTTCCGACAGGGCCTCGCCAGTTTTCTGTACCAGCTTCACGCCTCCTGCCACCTCTTCGCCCGATTTGGTGATCAGAGCTTTGATGTCCTTGGCAGCGGCCGCGGATCGTTGCGCGAGTTCACGAACTTCCTGTGCCACGACGGCAAACCCCTTGCCTGCGTCTCCGGCCCGGGCAGCCTCCACTCCGGCATTAAGTGCCAAAAGGTTCGTCTGAAACGCAATTTCGTCGATAACGTTGGTAATCTGAGCAATTTCGTTTGAAGCCTGCTCGATGCGACCCATCGCTCCAATCGCACTTCTGACAACCGTGCCCGACTGTACGGCGCTTTCCTTCGCTTCAGCGACCATGACATTTGCTTCCTGCGCACGTTCCGTTGAAGTACGCACGACAGCCGTGATCTGATCCAGCGCCGCAGACGTTTCCTCCAGCGCGGCCGCCTGCTGCTCGGTGCGTTTCGACAGATCATGCGTTGCAGTGCCAAGTTCAGCAGAACTGCCGCTGATCGTGCTGGTGCTGATTTTCACGTTTTGCATGGCGGTGCGAAGATTTTCCACGGCAGCGTTCACATTCTGCTGCAGCTCGGCAAAGACGCCTCTAAAACTGCCTGACATTGTTTGCGTGAGGTCACCTTGCGACAGGCGCCGCACGACACGCCCGGTTTCAGACACCCCGGTCTCGACACTATCCAGGAGATGATCAACACTACGCGCAAAATTGTCGAGGCTTTCATTTCCGAACTGCTTGTCGATACGTCGGCTGAAATCGCCCTCTACGGCTGCACCAACCACTGCTTCCATACGGGAATGAAGGTCGTCGCTTTGCGCACGCGCACCGCTTTCCTGTGCGTTCATGCGAGCAACCTCAATGCCGTTGTCCTTGAACACCTCGACCGCTGCAGCCATCTCGCCGATTTCATCAGCACGCCCGACTGAGGGTACCTGCGTGGCAAAATCACCATCCGCAATCTGCTTCATGCTTGCAGTGAGGTCGAGGATCGGCGCACTCAACTGACGGCGCCCGAGATAGAGTCCAAAGGCGGCACCAGCACCAACGCCTAACAGTGTAACCGCCGCAACGATGGCAAAGATTGTATTGCCAAACTGGTCCAGTGCGTTGTTCACCGCGTCCAGTTCGGCGATGTCGGCATTGACGATGGCGTCAATCTCGGCCTGATAGGCTTTACGATTGTTCCGATTTCCCTCGTTGTTGCCCTGCTCGTTTGCTGCTTTCGGCCCAACTTCAGCAGCCAGACGGACAGTCTCGGAACGAAAAGCCTTGAATTCCGCGGAACGTTCCAGCAGATTTTCGAAACTCGCCTTCTGGCCGGCCGGGACCATCGGCACCCACTGTGCCAGCAACCCCTCCATGCTCTCCAGGCTATCAAGAACCCCTTCTCCAAATTTTGCAGCCGCTTGCGACGTGTCGGACGCATAAATCCCTCTTGCGTCCATCACCACCGCCGTGACCAGTCTGTTCAGAGTCTCCCCCATATGGGCTCGATGTGCGGCGACCTCGTAGGCATCCATGCGCTGTCGATATTCCGACAGAGCAAAAAGAGATAGCCCGCCCACCAGCAGCGTCACCGCACTCATGAGACCGACAAGCAAGTTGATCTTGCCGCGTATTTTCATATCAAGTTCCTCTCACACCACAGTATCAGGCAACGGACTGCGGCATGCCGAAATCTCTACCTAGTGTGGAAGATCTAGCACCCATCCATTAAGGAATACTTGAATGCTGCCCCAGCTAACACACGCTATCTGCGGCAGTTTCTCCCCATGTTCGAGGCACTCGAAACCTCCTGCGGCCACGGGGATCGCAACATTGTTACCGCGCAACCAGCCTTCGTTTTGAAGATCGCCTTGATTAACAACTTTATCGCCCGCTAACGGGTGACATTGGGGGAGGAACTTTCGCCTTGTCGATGGTTCACGCTTCAAAGCAACGGCAAACCGCCACGTCCATGGCGTTTTCAATGAATGCCTTTGAAACTTTGCTTCATGTCCGACACAGGATGTGCCACCCAATCGGCATGGCGGGCAGGAATTGACTTTTACGCGAGAGATCTCCTATAAGCCGCGCACGTTCAGGTCCTTTCGGCTCGCGCGCGTGCAGAACTATTGCCTGACGTTGTCTAAACGCTCTTGCCTCAGGGCATTCTTAAGAAGGGCCGCACACCGCGGTATTAAAATAAATGACGAAGCGTACCTATCAACCGTCCAAGCTTGTTCGCAAGCGTCGCCATGGCTTTCGGTCCCGTATGGCCACAAACGGTGGCCGCAAGGTTCTTGCAGCACGTCGTTCACGTGGCCGCAAGCGTCTCTCGGCTTAAGGGCCGGGTGTGCCCGACAGTCGGGCAATGACGCATGATATAAATAAGAAAGTAACTGTTGGGCGGTTGAAAAACCGGCCGCAGTTTCTCGCCGTGCGGCATGGAGAATCCCGTCGTGGCCGAACATTCCTTCTGGAAGTACTCGACCGCAATGACCGGACATCACCACCCCGGGTTGGCTTTACGGTCACCAAGAAGCACGGTAACGCCGTAGAGCGCAACAGGATGCGCCGGCGGCTAAAAGAGGCAGTTCGGCAGGGCGCCGGGTTTGCAATGAAAGCTGGACATGACTATGTCATTGTCGCGCGACGGGAGGTCCTGACGATAGATTTCGCGGAACTGACTGCGCAGCTCACCGACCGCATCGAAGGCCGTTCGAGACCGAAGCGGTCCGAGGAGACCCGTTCCAGGAAAGCATGATGGAAAAAAACCGCAATTACTTCATTGCGATCGCCCTCTCGGTAGTGATCGTCCTCGCTTGGCAATTCCTCTATATGAACCCGAGGATGGAAGCCCAGCAGCGCGCCCTGGAAGCTCAACAGGCCCTCGAGGCTCAGCAAACACAGGAGGCGACGACAGCGCAGACCGCTGGCGAAAGCCCCAGCGCGACCGTGAACGGTACACTTCCAGCAGGAACCCAGGGCCATGCAACGCTCACCCGCGAACAATCGCTGGCTAAGAACCCGCGGGTTGAGGTTGACACACCTGCGCTTTCCGGCTCGATCAATCTTATCGGCGCTCGCTTCGATGATATCCGTTTACGCGGCTATCACGAGACCGTTGACGATGAGAGCCCGATCATCACGCTCTTTTCTCCAGCCGATACCGCCGATGGCTATTTCACGGAACTTGGCTTCGTTCAAAGCGAAACCTCCGGAACCGTTCCCGGCCCGACAACTGAATGGACCCTTGCAAGCGGCGACAGGCTGACAGCCGAAACCCCGGTCGTGCTGACATTTACTAACGAAAAGGGCGTTGTATTCAGCCGGACCATTGCCGTCGATGACCACTACATGCTGACCGTTACCGACAAGATAGACAATGTTACCGGTGAGCCTGTCACCTTTGCACCCTATGGGCGTGTTACGCGCTACAACAAACCGGAAACACCTTCCGTCTATGTTATTCACGAAGGCTTTCTCGGCGTCATCGGCAAAGAAGGCGGCCTTGTCGAGGAAGGCTACGGTGACGTCGAAGACGCTCCCGTCGCCAACCCCAAAGCAACTGGTGGCTGGCTCGGAATTACCGACAAATACTGGGCGGCAGCACTCATCCCGCCACAGGACATTCCATACGAATCCCGTTTCTCTCACTTTGCCGACGGTCAGCCGCGCTACCAGACCGACTACAAGGGTGATGCTGTAACCGTACAGCCTGGTGAAGCGACCGAAATCAAGACACTTGTCTTCGCGGGCGCAAAGGAAGTGCCGGTGGTAGATCGCTATGAAGCTGAGTACTCGATCCCCCGCTTCGATCTTCTGATCGACTGGGGATGGTTCTACTTCATTACCAAGCCGATGTTTAAGCTGATGGACTTCTTCTTCCGCTACTTCGGCAATTTCGGCGTCGCTATCCTGCTCACAACAATCGTCGTCAAGGCGATCTTCTTCCCGCTTGCCAGCAAGCAATATGCCTCCATGGCCAATATGAAGCGCATGCAGCCCAAGATGGCAGAGCTGAAGGAAAAGCATGGCGATGATCGCATGGCGCTGCAACAGGCAATGATGCAGCTCTATAAGGAAGAAAAGATCAATCCGATCGCGGGATGCTGGCCGATCCTCCTGCAAATCCCGGTGTTCTTCGCACTCTACAAAGTCATCTACGTCACCATCGAGATGCGCCATGCACCATTCTTTGGCTGGATCCAGGACTTGTCGGCACCCGATCCGACATCTGTATTCAACCTGTTCGGCCTGTTGCCGTTCGGTGTACCGGCCTTCCTGATGATCGGCGTGTGGCCATTGATCATGGGCATCACGATGTTCCTGCAAATGCGGATGAACCCAACACCTCCGGATCCGACCCAGGCCATGATCTTCAACTGGATGCCACTCGTGTTCACCTTCATGCTGGCAACCTTCCCGGCGGGCCTCGTCATCTACTGGGCGTGGAACAACACCCTTTCAATCACGCAGCAGGCACTTATCATGAAGCGCCACGGTGCGAAGATCGAGCTCTTCGATAACCTCAAGGGCCTGTTCCGACGAAAGCCGGCACCCAGCGAGTAGTTCCCGAAGGGCCCGTGTCATCAATGAGCGGGCCCTTTTTGCAGTTTTCGGGTTTCCGAAAATCGAACATCGTCTTTGGGGAGCTGCCTGTTTCTACCGGCCTTTCGTCTGTTCGTCCCCCTTGCAACTTGACAAGCCGGCCCAAAAACCGGAAGCCGTCCTTCCACAGCGACAGGAAAATCACCCATGAGCGCGATCCCGTCCCCGGATGAAAAGTCTTTGTTTGGCCGCCCCTGGATCTTCATCCGCGGCGTTCCGTCACTGAAATTCCTGCCACCGGAAGGACCGCTCGAAGTTGCATTTGCAGGGCGATCCAATGTTGGCAAGTCATCACTCATCAATGCGCTAGTCGGCCACAAGGGTCTGGCTCGTACATCAAACACACCCGGTCGTACCCAGGAACTCAATTATTTCATTCCTGATGGCTATTCCGGGAAAGGCCGTGATCTTCCTCCCATGGCACTGGTTGACATGCCGGGCTACGGATACGCACAAGCCCCCAAGGAACAGGTAGATGCCTGGACAAGGCTCGTCTTTGATTACCTGCGCGGCCGCGCGACGCTAAAGCGCGTTTATGTGTTGATCGACAGTCGCCACGGCATCAAGAAGAACGACGAGGAGGTACTGGACCTTCTCGACAAGGCAGCAGTATCCTACCAGATCGTCCTGACCAAGATCGACAAGATCAAGGACGCTGGTGTGCCTGGGTTGATGACCGAAACCGCTCAACGGATCAAGAAGCGGCCTGCTGCCTATCCTGGAATAATCGCCACCTCTTCTGAAAAGGGAAAGGGTCTGGATGAACTGCGACAGGCAATCGCTGATACTGTCGGCTATGCCAAGGTTTGACACATCGAAGCTTCCTGTTTCTTCTCTTTCAAACATGCGTTAAGAACGCGCCGACCTAGACTTGAGGGGACCCCATGACTGCATCCGACAGCGAACTCCAGGCGAAACTTCTGGCACAAGCGCTGCCTTACATGCAGCGGTATGAGAACAAGACAATTGTCGTGAAATACGGCGGCCACGCCATGGGCAACACCGAGCTCGGCAAGGCTTTTGCAGCCGATATCGCTCTTCTCAAACAGTCGGGGGTCAACCCGATCGTGATCCACGGTGGCGGTCCTCAAATTGGTGCGATGCTGGCCAAGATGGGTATCGAGTCCAAATTTGAAGGCGGCCTGCGCGTTACCGACGCCAAAACCGTCGAGATCGTCGAAATGGTTCTTGCCGGCTCGATCAACAAGGAAATTGTTGCGCTTATCAACCAGACAGGCGAATGGGCGATCGGCCTTTGTGGCAAGGACGGCAATATGGTGTTCGCCGAAAAGGCAAAGAAGACGGTCATCGATCCCGATTCGAATATTGAGCGCGTACTCGACCTCGGCTTCGTCGGCGATGTCGTGGAAGTCGATCGTACGCTTCTCGACCTGCTCGCCAAATCGGAGATGATTCCGGTCATCGCACCCGTCGCGCCCGGCCGCAATGGCGATACTTACAACATCAATGCCGACACGTTTGCAGGTGCTATTGCTGGCGCACTGCGTGCTACGCGCCTGCTTTTCCTGACCGATGTCCCAGGCGTCCTCAACAAGCAGGGAGAACTGATCAAGGAACTCTCCGTTTCCGAGGCGCAGGAACTCATCAGGGACGGAACAATTTCCGGTGGCATGATTCCGAAAGTCGAAACCTGCATCGATGCAATCAGTGCCGGTGTCCAGGGGGTCGTCATCTTGAACGGCAAGACCTCTCATGCCGTACTGCTCGAAATCTTCACCGAACATGGTGCAGGCACGCTGATCGTGCCCTGACCTGGCATGCGAGATGCCTCGCTGTTCGTAGCCGAAGCCAATGAAGCCGATCGCGTAGCCGTACTTGGTGACTGGCATGGAATAACGACAGGCCACGCATTGTGACGCCACCGGGCACAAGACGAAATTCCCGCCATCGGGCCGATGAGATATCAATGACGCATGGGCATGCTCATGACGTCAGAAAAGCACAAGCGCCAGGATACCGAGCACAATCAGTAGACATCCGGCGATTTCAAGCCGATTGATGTGTTCCTTGAAGACAAGGGCTGACGAAGCGAATGTGAACAGCATTTCGATCTGCGCCAAAGCCTTGACGACAGCTGCGGGCTGTAGTGTCATTGCAATGAACCAGCCGAAGGATGCGGTTGAGCCGACGAACCCGACGATCAGTGCCGGTCGCCAGGCCTGGCCGATACGGCGCAACTGCTGCCTGTCTTTCAGGGCAATCCACAAAAGCATTGCCACCGCCTGCATGACGATGACAATAGCCAGTGTGAAACCCGCCTGCACAACCGGATCTGGAGCTGGAAGGCTCGGTGCCAGCGACAATGATGCATAGCGATAGGATACTCCTGATACGCCGAACAGAAGTCCGGACAGGAGCCCAAACACAGCCGTACGGCTGCAAAGCGACATGATCAAGGAACGCAGGTTCAATTCCGTTCTGGCGACCGAAATCAGCATGACACCAACCACCGAGATGGAGATCGCCAAGACAGTAGAAAACGTGATCCTCTCACCCACCAGAACGAGCGCAACGAGTGCTGCCTGCGCGGGCTCGGTACGTGAATAGGCAGTGCCCACTGCAAAATTCCGGAAGGCAAAGATATAAACCAGAAGAAATGTCGCGCCGATTTGAGCAAAGCCACCCGTGACGGACCACAGAGCGAAGCTGATGTTGGGTACCGGCATGGGGCGGTCCAGCCAGATGGAGAGGACAGCCATGTAGATAAATGCGAACGGAACGCCGTAGCCAAAACGAACGAATGTAGCCCCGGTCGTGCTGAGCCTGCCACGCAAATGCTTCTGCAATGCAGATCGTACATTCTGCAGGAAGGCTGACGCGACAGTGATAAGGATCCACAATTCCATGTGATCGCGCCTATCACGCGCAACCTGTCACCGCCAAGGTCACTTTCCGCCCAAACTGGCGTTTGCCATTTGCTTTACTGCAAGGCCGGTGCATAAGGGAGGCATGAGCACTCCGAAAAAATCCCCCGAGCCAGCAGATTTCGCCGATGTCAGAGACTGGATCTTTGATCTCGACAACACGCTGTATCCCCATCACCTCAACCTGTTCGATCAGATAGACAGGAACATGAGCGCCTATGTCTCGGAACTGCTGCAGCTGGAGCCCGATGAGGCCCGCGCACTTCAGAAGCGCTATTATCACGACCACGGAACAACGTTGCAGGGGTTGATGTTGCATCACGGGATCGATCCCGACGAGTTTCTTGAGCGTGCCCACGCAATCGACTATTCAACCCTCCTGCCACAGCCAGAACTCGGCAATGCAATCAGGTCTCTGCCAGGACGCAAGTTCATCTTCACCAATGGCAGTGTCAAGCACGCGCAGGCAGCCGCCACGGCCCTCGGCATCCTTGATAATTTCGACGATATCTTCGACATCGTTGCAGCGGATTACATCCCCAAGCCTGCGGGTGCGACCTACGACAAGTTTGCCAGCCTGTACCGCGTGGATACCAAACACGCCGCCATGTTTGAGGATCTGCCGAGAAATCTTCAAGCGCCCAAGACACTCGGAATGCGCACTGTACTGCTCGTCCCACGCAATATGGATGATGTGCTGATGGAGCGCTGGGAGGTCGTCTCAGATGAGGATGAGCATATCGATTATCTGACGGATGATCTCGCAAGCTTTCTTGGCGCCCTGTCCACCACCTGACCACCTTACCGAAATTTCATCCAGATTACAGATCTGTAAGTGGTTTCCCGAAGGTCTGCACCGTAGCTTCTCTTCGTAGCGTAGATGAAGAGGAACTCGTACATGAATACCAAGAAGATCGTCGTCGCATCACTTTCAGCCGTTCTCATGGTCGGTATAGCCGCTCCGAGCTTCGCTGCATCCGCTCGAACCGGCCACGGTCCTCGGGCAGGAGCGATGCAGGAACGGATGTTCGTCCGTCTCTTGAAGGCTGCCGACACAGACAAGGACGCCAAGATCACAAAGGACGAGTTCACGGCGTGGCAAGACGCACGCTTCACCGAAATTGACGCTGACAAGGATGGCATCCTCATCCCCGGGGAATTCCGTTCGTTCCGAAAGGCAAAGTGGGATGAGTTCCGCAAGAACAATCCCAGGCCCGATCGTGCCGGACAGGACAAGGATGCATCCAAGGACCAGGCTCAAAACGAATCCGACCGAAATGATGGTCCCCGCCACCGCGACCGCCGACATGGCCACCGGTTTGGCATGCATGGCGCCCGTCACATGGGCGGCATGCACCTGATCCGCATGGCCGATACCGACGAAAACGGCCAGCTCAGCAAGGCTGAGGCCACGGCAGCCGCTGACAAGCTGTTCACCCGTATGGACCGCAACAAAGACGGAACCATCAGCATAGACGACATGCCGAACCGCCCCTTCTAGTTCGCGCCCCCGAACTAGTCCCGGCATGTCGTTGAAGCCCGCCCTTTGGGCGGGCTTCGCACTATCTGTTAATGCTCATAAAAGTCGCTGACGATCTTCCAGGCCTCGTCGGCTGTGTCCACGAAGCTGATAAGTTCTAAATCTTCAGGCGAGATGGTCCCGAAGTCTGCAAGCGCCTGCCAATTCACGATTCCGTGCCAGAAGCTGGCCCCAAAAAGCAGAAGCGGGAGGCGCTCCATTCGACCTGTCTGGATGAGCGTCAAAGCTTCAAACATTTCATCCATTGTCCCAAAGCCGCCGGGAAAAATAGCCACCGCCTTGGCACGCATCATCAGGTGCATCTTGCGGATAGCGAAGTAGTGGAAGTTGAAGCTGAGCTCGGGTGTGACATACTGGTTCGGCGCCTGCTCGTGCGGCAGCACAACATTGAAACCGACCGTCGGTGCTCCGGCCTCCGATGCCCCACGGTTTCCCGCTTCCATGACACCGGGACCACCACCCGTCACCACGACATATTCCTGATGGTCGAACTGCTCGCTATGACGCGCGCAGAGACCGGCGAACTTGCGGGCCTCGTCGTAATAGATTGCGGCCGCCTCGAGGTTCTTGCGCTGCGTCTCATTCTTCGCCGCCCAGGCCGCCTCTCCCGGAGCAGGGATGCGGGCACCGCCAAACAGTACGACGGTGGACTTGATCCGGTGCTCGGCCATTGCCATTTCCGCCTTCTGCAGTTCCAACTGCAGGCGGACTGGTCGCAGTTCTTCGCTGCAGAGGAAATCGTCGTCCGCATAGGCAAGGCGATATGAAGGCGAAAGCGTCTGCGGTGTTTTCGGGACTCCAGCGGCGCGCCGTCTGTCCGCAAAACTATCTTTCAACGGATCCCAAACGCCATCCTTGCGACGTGGACCATCCTTCTTCACCTTTGTCATTGTCTGCCTTTCATCAAATTGTCGGCTTGATAACCCCGTGCGTCACATCGGCGAGGAACGGCCGGTTCTGGTCGGTGTAGCCATCCGGCCCGCTGGTGCCGTGACGGCGAAAAAAGGCCTACGGCACGATCTTCGAGACCCCGCAACAGTGAAAGAACGCCGGGATCTCTCTTTTGTGTGCTGTCCGAAATAGACATTGTCAACGGTGCCTTTCTTTGCCCTGGCCCTGGTCAAACAACCCCTGAATCAAGCAGGCTCCTGCGAGCCTTGTCATTCAGGCAGGAGCCTTTGACGTCGACACGTACCCAATTGACGTTGACCGTGGACTGGTGGTCGCATAGATCAATTAACAATATTTGGCCAGTCGCCAGACTATCCAATCTCAGTCTACCGACCTGACGTTAAGGACTTCTCATGAACAGCACCGATCTCGCTTCCCTGGAAAAAACCATCGAAACCGCCTTTGAACAAAGGGAGAGCGTATCTGTTTCCACAAAGGGAGAAGTTCGCGATGCCGTCAATTCGTCTCTCGATCTGCTGGATAGCGGAAAAGCACGCGTTGCAGTGCGGCAGACTGATGGCTCCTGGACGGTAAATCAGTGGCTGAAAAAGGCGGTCCTGTTGTCGTTTCGATTAAATGACATGGAGGTTGTAAAGGGCGGCCCGGGCCAGGCGTCCTGGTGGGACAAGGTACCGTCGAAATTCGAAGGATGGGGAGAAGATCAGTTCCGGGCTGCAGGCTTCCGCGCGGTTCCGAACACAGTCGTTCGGCGGTCGGCCTATATCGCCCCGAATGTTGTCTTGATGCCTTCCTTCGTTAATCTTGGTGCGTATGTCGACGAGGGCACGATGGTCGACACGTGGGCAACCGTCGGTTCCTGCGCGCAGATCGGCAAGAACGTGCACCTGTCGGGTGGCGTTGGTATTGGTGGTGTACTGGAGCCCATGCAGGCTGGTCCCACGATCATCGAAGACAACTGCTTCATCGGTGCGCGTTCCGAAGTCGTCGAAGGTTGCATCATTCGAGAAGGATCCGTTCTCGGCATGGGCGTATTCATTGGCAAGTCCACCAAGATCGTCGACCGTGCAACCGGCGAAATCTCCTATGGCGAGGTGCCTCCCTATTCCGTGGTTGTTGCAGGCACAATGCCCGGCAAACCATTCCCGAATGGCGAAGCCGGCCCGAGCCTCTACTGCGCGGTAATCGTCAAACGTGTTGATGAACGGACCCGCTCCAAGACCGGCATCAATGAGTTGCTGCGCGACTGAGTGGGCGTTCCATGGCTACAACCAATCCCGTCGATAACCTGCAGGCCCTGATCCGCTGCCCGTCGGTAACACCGGACGAAGGGGGCGCACTTGCCGCTCTGGAAGCGATGCTGGTTCCGCTTGGTTTCGATTGCGAACGCGTTGTGATGCATGAACCTGGAATGCCGGATATCGAAAACCTCTATGCAAGGTTAGGGACCGGCGAACCACATCTGATGTTTGCAGGCCACACCGACGTGGTGCCTCCAGGAAACGAAAGCGACTGGTCACAGCCACCATTTGCTGCAAACATCGTGGACGGAACCTTGTTTGGCCGGGGTGCGGTCGACATGAAAGGCGGAATTGCCTGTTTCGTGGCAGCGCTCGCACGTCATGTCGACAAGAATGGGCCGCCTGAGGGTTCAGTTTCGCTCCTGATTACAGGTGACGAGGAAGGCCCCGCGGTCAACGGCACGGTAAAGCTTCTCGAATGGGCGGCCGGCAAGGGGGAACGGTGGGACGCCTGTCTCGTCGGCGAACCAACCAACCCTGACGTACTCGGTGACATGATCAAGATCGGCCGTCGCGGCTCGTTGTCAGGTAAGATCGTCGTACACGGCATACAGGGTCATGCCGCCTATCCTCACCTTGCAGACAATCCTGTACGCGGTCTGCTGCAATTGACACAGGCCCTCTTGGCCGAACCGTTTGACGAGGGTACGGCGGATTTCCAGCCGTCTAATCTCGAGGTTACAACTGTCGACACCGGCAACCCGGCCGTCAACGTCATTCCCGCAAAAGCCACCGCCGCGTTCAACATTCGCTTCAACGACACATGGACTTCCGATACCTTGAAGCGTGAAATTATCCGCCGTCTGGATACGGCCGCTTCCACGAACCGGCTGAGGCCAGGGCGTGATCCTGTACGTTATGACCTCAACTGGGCCGAACGCCCAAGTCATGTCTTCTTGACGCGGAATAATGCTCTGATCGCATCACTATCATCAGCGATCGAAGCGGTGACCACCCGCCGACCGGCACTATCGACGACTGGAGGCACGTCAGATGCACGCTTCATCAAGGATTACTGCCCGGTTGTCGAATTCGGGCTCGTTGGCCAGACCATGCATATGGTCGACGAGAGGGTATCGCTGGCTGACCTGGAGACCCTGACAGTCATCTATGGACGTTTCCTAGCCAACTGGTTTGAACATGCCGGGAACCCTTGAAGTCAAATTTTATCTCTGCGGGCTCTGGCTGCTGATCTGCGGAGACCCCGCCGGGTTAAAGCAGCTCGACCTTACGGAGCGTGGCCTATTTCGCTCCTTTTGGGCAATCATCTGGTGCCTACCCGCCATGGCGGTGTCCTGGCTATGGTGGCGTGCACTCTACTTGCGCGGCATGCCGAAAGACCTGGAGCTTGGCGGGATCTTCTTCGTTCGGCTGGCCATGCTGGAACTCATCAACTGGATTGTCCCGCTCGTGCTTGTCGGCCTGGTGGCGTTAGGACTTGGCCTTGGTCGCAAATACTTTGCGATTGTCATCGCTGTGAACTGGCTCTCAATACCGTTTGCCTACTGCTACGCTATACTCAGCCTCTTCCTCATGCTTGCCCCTGCCCTCACCGGCATTTTGTCCCTGACATGGCTTTTTTTGCTAATCACGCTCATCGCTTCGATTACGCGCGTCCTGCGCATGATCTGCGGTCCCCATCCGTTGATGATTTCAACACTGACAATGGTACTGATCGTCCCTGCGATGTTGCTGTCGGATGTGCTTGAACGCTTCCTTGGCGTCTATCCAGGCTGATCCACCGGATAATCCACCTGCATGAAATACAGTCCTTGCGGCGGCGCGACGGGCCCACAGGCTCGACGGTCACGTGCCTCGAGTATTGCCTGAACATCGTCGGGCGTGACCTTTCTCTCGCCCGCAAGCTTCAATGTTCCCGCAAACGAGCGGATCTGATTGTGGAGAAAGCTCTGTGCCGAAGCCCTGATCTCGATCAGGTCACCATTGCGCGTCACATCCAGCCTGTCGAGTGTCCGCATCGGGCTCGTTGCCTGACAGTGGGCGGAACGGAATGTCGTGAAATCATGATGACCAACCAATGTCTGCGCCGCCGCATGCATGGCGGTGTGGTCCAAGTTCTTGGGCACCCACCAGGCACGACTTTTTTCCAAGGCCAGTGGGCCAGGCCGATTGATGATGCGGTAAAGATAATGTCGCCGTCGCGCAGAAAATCTCGCATCGAAACTTTCGTCGACGACCTGAACATCCAGGATCGCAACCTTTTCGTCAGCCATGGAAAGGTGCGCGTTCACTGCATTGCGCAGCTTATAGGGCTCCCAGGCACGAGACAGGTCGGCATGGGCCACCTGCCCATATGCATGAACGCCGGAATCCGTCCTGCCAGCGCCACGCACGGAGACCGTTTCTCCGGTCAGGGAAAAGACCGCACGCTCAAGAGCTGCCTGAACAGAATGGCCGTTTTCCTGTCGCTGCCAACCCACATAAGGTGTACCGTCATATTCAACGGTCATGCGATAACGCGGCATTACCCGACCCTCATGCCGGGCACAATTGGCGTGCCACGCAGGAAATCACCCCCGTCCAGCGGTTTTGCACCTGCCTTTTGCAGGCGCGTCAATCTGACCGCGCCGCTACCACAGGCAACAGCCAGGGTATTGTCGAGCACCTCCCCGGGTGCGCCATCTCCATCTGTTAGTTCCGAACGAAGGACCTTTATACGCTCTGATTTACCGTTCACGTTCGCCTCCATCCA
Organism: Pseudomonadota bacterium; assembly: GCA_023390055.1. Classification (GTDB taxonomy): domain Bacteria; phylum Pseudomonadota; class Alphaproteobacteria; order Rhizobiales; family Rhizobiaceae; genus Neorhizobium. Next base: position 16,379 of record JAEWDP010000150.1, read on the forward strand.
CGCACCGGGAAAGGGAGAAAGGCCGCGAATATGATTGTGGACTTCCTCGGATCGGCGTGAAAAATCGACGCGCGCTTCACCCTTGTCAATCTTCGTCGCGTAAAGGACCCCGTCTGCGGCCTGCTGTGTCAGTTGCAGATTTCCGCTTTGGAGCCGCGCCATGGCCTCGACCATCGCATCCGCCCCAATGAACATGAGTTGGTCGTGCAGTTCTCCAGCAGTGGTATTGGCACCGATTTCCACCTCGCGGACCAGCGCAACCGGACCTGTGTCCAGTCCCTTGTCCATCTTCATGATCATCATGCCGGTTTGTTGGTCGCCCGCCAAGATTGCCCGCTGAATAGGCGCTGCACCACGCCAACGGGGCAGTAGCGAAGCGTGACCATTGTAGCAACCAAGCCGCGTGCCGCTCAAAACAGCTTCTGGCAAAAGCAGGCCATAGGCAACAACGACTGCAACATCTGCATGCAATGCACGGAACTGCGCGCGATCTTCTTCCGATTTGAAATTGACCGGCGTTCGCACGGCGATACCGAGACGCTCCGCGGCCTGGTGGACGGGAGATTTGTGAAGATCAAGGCCACGCCGACCACCTGGGCGCGGCGGCTGGGTATAGACAGCAACGATCTCGTGCCCGGCCTTTTTCAGAGCCATAAGCGTCGGGACCGAGAATTCCGGCGTGCCCATGAAAACAACGCGAAGAGCCATCACAACCTGTCCTTGATATCAGCGGTTCCAGAATGCAGCCAACATGATCATGGCGCAACCGGCGTCAGACCGCGCGTGCCCTCGATGCCTTGGTGAATTTCTTGATCACCATCTCCCGTTTGAGACGGGAGATATGGTCGATGAACAACACGCCATTGAGATGGTCGATCTCATGCTGAAGGCAGGTAGCCAGAAGTCCCTCGGCCTCGATTGACTGCTGTTTTCCCTCCCGATCGATATAATTCACCGTTACGGTCGCCGGACGCTCAACCTCCGCATAATAGTCGGGAATGGACAGACATCCTTCTTCGTAAGAGGACCGTGCGTCGGAGGAGTTGACGATCTCCGGATTAATGACGACGAACGGCGCCTTTTCTTCGTCGTCGCGCGAGACATCAATCACGAGCATGCGCCGGGGCACGCCGATCTGAATGGCTGCCAGGCCTATTCCGGGAGCATCATACATCGTCTCCAGCATGTCATCGGCAAGGCGTGCAATTTCGGTATTGACCTGCTCGACAGGCTTGGAAACCTGTCGCAGAACGGGGTCGGGAAGGATGATAAGAGGCTTGATCGTCATGGCTTCCCATAGCGCATCTTTTTGCGTGATGGAACAGTAGATGAGCAACGTCGCGCGCTATCCTGCATCACCATGTTCACGTTTTGATCTTACTTGTTGCATGAAATCTGCTAGTTTGCGCCATGGACAGCATAATCGATATTCTTCATACCTCGCTTCAGGCGCCCTTCTCAGGAGCCTTCATTGCCATTGTTGCAATCCCCATCCTTGTGGTCACAACCTGTCTCATCGTGGTGTCTTCGCATCGTCGACGGGCAGATGCCGCGCGACAGACCGATGCCCGGCTGGGTGAACTCATACGTTCGCAGGCAGAAATGCAGGGGCGGCTTTCACAGATGACCGATACGCTCGCCCGGCGACAATCGGAACTTGGCCAATCCGTCAACCAGAGGCTGGACGGCATGACAAATCGCCTTGGCAATTCCATCAACGAGCAGACGAAGTCTACACATGAGAACCTGCGGCTCCTTCAGGAACGCCTCGCCGTCATCGATGTCGCCCAAAACAATATCCAGAACCTGGCCAAGGACGTCGTGGGCCTTCAGGCAATCCTGACGAACAAGCAAACGCGTGGAGCCTTTGGTCAAGGACGCATGGAGGCAATCATCTCAGACGGGTTGCCGATGGGAGCCTATACGTTCCAGGCCTCGCTTTCCAACGGCAAGCGGCCCGATTGCACGATCAAGATGCCAAATGGAGCACCTGCTCTCGTCATCGATGCAAAATTTCCGCTGGAGGCCTGGAACAGGTTCCGCGAGGCTTCGACACCAGACGTGCGAAAGACCGCCGGCCAACAGTTTCGACGCGATCTCGAAGTCCATATCCGGGATATTGCCGAAAAATACTTTATCGTTGGCGAGACGCAGGACATGGCATTTCTGTTTGTTCCGTCGGAGTCAATCTTTGCCGAAATCCATGAACACTTTGAAATAGTTGTGCAAAAGGCTCAGCGATCCCGCGTGGTCATCGTATCACCATCCTTGCTCATGTTGTCGATCCAGGTCATCGAAGCCGTTCTGAAAGATCAGCGAATGCGTGAACAGGCACACCTGATTCAGCATGAAGTCACAGCACTGATGGACGATCTTGCACGGCTGGACGATCGCACGCGCAAACTGCAAAGCCATTTTCTTTCAGCCCAGAGAGACGTCGAACAGATCCTCATTTCTTCCGACAAACTTACAAGGAGAGGCACGAAGATCGGCGGCTTTGAGCTGGAGGATGTTTCCACAGCCGACACCTCGGCAGAACAGAATGTATCCAACGCTGTCGAAAGCCGGACGGGAATGTTGAAGCTGCGGATGGTTGACGACGACTAGCGTGCGATAACAGCGCAGTTTGCATGACTGCGCCAAGAGCGCGAGCGCTTGCAGCTATTGACCCGGTCGACAGGACGACGGCTTTGGAGCTGCTCGTTTGCGAACGGATAGCTGGCATGCCACCCCCGGCAGGCGCCTCCTAAAGTCTGGCAACACGTTCCGTCAGGAGATTGAAGAAGCCATCGGCATCGACGTGACGCATGACCGTCGCATTCGGCCTGCGTCCGGAAACCCGCCACCAGTCTACAACTGTCATCCCGACAGTCAGCTCTGATCGAAGTTCTATTTCGACATTGCAATGACGTCCGGAAAACAGTTCAGGTCGAAGCAGATAGGCAATAACTGACGGGTCATGGAGTGGGCCACCATCCGACCCATATTTTTCCTCGTCGAAACGCTCGAAAAAAGCCAGCCAGTCGACAAGAACCTTCGCAACTGGTGTGCCCAACGCAGCGATTTTTGCGATCCGGTCCTGCTTCGTCAGCAACTGATGCGTGACATCAAGAGGCATCATGACAACTGGTAGCCCGGAACCGAAGACTGAAGCTGCCGCCTCAGGATCCACATAAATGTTGAATTCCGCAGCAGGCGTGATGTTGCCTCCTTCAAAGAACCCACCGCCCATCATCACGAGCTCCTTTATGCGTGTGGCGATCGCCGGCTCCTTCCGGAGTGCCAGAGCCACATTCGTCAGGGGCCCGAGGGTACACAGCGTCACGGTACCTTCTGGCTCACGCATCAACGTTTCAATGATGAAATCGACCGCATGCTGTTTTGAGACGGCCATTTTCGGCTCAGGCAGATCGGCGCCATCAAGGCCCGTGCGCCCGTGTACATGTTCTGCGGTGACCTGTTTGCGGACCATCGGCTGGCTGGCGCCTTCATAAACATCAACGTCCGGGCGCCCGCACAGTTCACAGACAATCCGGGCATTGCGGCTCGTCAGTGTCAACGGAACATTGCCCGCCACAGCACACAGACCAAGAACCTCCAACTCATCAGGACTGGCGAATGCAAGCATGATCGCGGCAGCATCATCCTGCCCTGGATCGGTGTCGATGATGATCTTTCTTCGCTGTGTCATACCGGAACCTTCAATGTTTTGATTGTCAACCTTTGCTACACGGCCGGTGATTGCCAGGCAATTGACCCAAGCCACTGATCCTCGTGTGAGGCAACGCCTTCCTTCGGCCGACTATGCAACCTGTCCTTACAGCAATACGGGCCACAACACTGTCGATCTGGACATGAGAGCCAGAACCGGCGGATCTTGATATCGACCAGCGCATCGAACACACGGGCTCTGGCGGGAGAAGTCACTTTTTCCCGCTTGCACCTTGTAAAGCTCATTCCCATATTGCCGTAAGCGCGGAGCCGTATGACGGGCCGCAATCCAGGTCGCTTTCACAAGGACTGAAGAATGAGCCGAGTAACGCCTTTTGCAAGCCCTCTGCTTTTGGGCTTCGATGCCATGGAAAAGACGCTCGAGCGGCTGGCAAAGGCCAATGATGGGTACCCTCCCTATAATATCGAGCGCCTCCAAGCCGAGGCGTCGGGGGCACCCGAGCGACTGCGCATCACTGTCGCTGTTGCCGGGTTCTCCGAGAGTGAACTCGATGTCTCAATGGAAGAGAACCAGTTGATGATTCGTGGCCGGCAGGCCGATCAGTCGGACAGGGACTATCTATATCGTGGTATCGCGGCGCGCCAGTTCCAGCGCATGTTCGTCCTGGCCGATGGAATGGAAGTATCTGGTGCGTCACTAAAAAACGGCCTTCTGTTGATCGACATCATTCGCCTCGAGCCAGAACGGATGGTGCGAAAAATTAACATTTCGGTCCCACAATAGGGCAACGACATTATAGTCGTTACGCCCTCAATGCTGGAGGCTGGCATGCTCCTGAAAGAAACCACCACGCACCTGACACAATCGGAACTCGCGCATCTGGGCGCAGGGGAAGTTGGTTACATTCGAAAAATCAGGTCCGACGAGATCTCGCAATGCTTCCCGGAAGCACCCGAGATGGATCCGGATCTTGATTTGTGGGCGCTGTTTGGCGCCGATGGCACGCCGATCCTCCTGACCGACAATCGTTCGAGCACCTTCTTCAAGGCAGCCGAAGACGATCTCAGGACCGTCAGCCTGCATTAGTAGACAGCGATTTCAGGTTTTGCGGAATGTGAGGTAGGCTGAAGAACGCCCCTCGCGTCGTGCCTTGGCTTCGTATCGCGTCCCGGGCCAGCCATCAAACGGCGTCAGCCAGTCCGCCGCCTCATTGGCGAGCCATGCAAACCCACCGTGATCCCGGCATCGCAACAGCGTCCAGTTGACGTAGCTATCGATATCGGATGCGAAAAGAAACAATCCACCCGGCTTCAGCACGCGGTGAAACCGATCAAGATTGACCTGTGAAACAAAGCGGCGCTTCCAGTGCTTCCGTTTCGGCCATGGATCCGGATAGAGCAGGTCGATACGATCAATGGAACCTGCCGGCAGCCAATCAAGGACCTGGGTGGCATCGTCGTCATAAACACGTATGTTCTTCAAATCCAGATCATCGATCCGCCGCAACAGCTTCGCCATGGAGTTGACGAACGGCTCGACACCGACAAACCCGGTCTGCGGACATTCGACGGCACGATGTACCAGATGTTCACCGCCTCCGAAGCCGATCTCCAGCCTTATCTCTTCGACCGCGACCGGAAACAGCTCCGACAGACGATCCGGTACGCTCTCTGCCAGATCAAGTTTCAGCTGCGGAAGGAGCGATACCAGTCCTTCCGCCTGTCGCTCCCTCAGCGGTTTTCCCTTACGCCGGCCGAAAAAGGCCTCGGTTGCCCGATTTGGGTGCTGCTGGTCATTCATCGCGGTTGTCCAAAATCAAAAGCGGGTGGAATTGAATGCCACCCGCTTTACAGTTTTCGCAACTGATCCGTAAAGATCAATCAGGCTGATTTAAGTGCTTCCTTCAGCGGTTGTACAAGATCGACCTTCTCCCAGGAGAACGAACCGTCACGGCCTGGCTTTCTGCCAAAATGACCATAGGCCGCTGTCTTGGCATAGATAGGCTTGTTCAGATCGAGGTGCTTGCGAATACCCGTTGGCGAAAGATCCATGACCTTTCGCAGTGCCGCCTCCACTTCAACCTCAGTGGTATTCTTTGCTGTTCCATGCAGGTTCACATAGACGGATACAGGCTGGGAAATTCCAATGGCATAGGCGATCTGTATGGTGCAGCGATCCGCCAGGCCGGCAGCAACCACGTTCTTTGCGAGATATCGCGCAGCATAGGCCGCCGATCGATCCACCTTCGTCGTGTCCTTGCCGGAGAAGGCACCGCCTCCATGTGGGGCCGCACCTCCATAAGTATCCACGATGATCTTTCGACCCGTGAGACCGGCATCACCATCCGGGCCGCCGATTACAAACTTTCCTGTCGGGTTTATGTACCACTTGCAATCATCAGCGATCTTCAGCCCGTTGAACGCCTCCAGAATATAGGGTTCCACAACAGAACGAACTTTCGCAGAATCCCAGGTTTCATCGAGGTGCTGCGTCGAAAGGACGATCGAATCCACACATGACGGCTCACCATTTTCGTAGCGCACCGTTATCTGGCTCTTCGCATCAGGACCGAGCCTGCCGACATCCCCTTCTCCCTTTTTCCGAGCGGCTGCGAGAAGCTGAAGGACCTTGTGGGAATAGTAGATCGGTGCCGGCATGAGATCCGGCGTTTCCTTGCAGGCATAACCGAACATGATGCCCTGGTCGCCCGCACCTTCGTCGCCCTGCTTGTCTGCAGCACTGTCAACGCCCTGGGCAATATCGGTAGATTGCGAATGCAACAGAACGTCTATCTTCACCTTTTTCCAGTGAAACCCGTCCTGCTCATAACCGATATCCCGGATTGCCTTGCGGGCGGCCGACTTGAACTTCGAAGGATTGATGACATCGTTGCCGTTCTTGTCCTTCTTCATGAGACTGGTCGGAAGGCGAACTTCGCCAGCAATCACGACCCGATTGGTTGTGGCAAGGGTCTCGCAGGCAATACGAACAGTCCAGGGATCCACCCCCGTTTTGGCCGCTTCGCGATAAATCAGGTCCACGATCTCGTCTGAAATCCGATCGCAAACCTTATCAGGATGGCCTTCAGCAACGGACTCGCTGGTAAAGAGAAAACTGCTGCGCATTCGGGATTCCCCTCAAAGAAATAAACAGTCCTTTGTTAGTGCCTTAGTCGCATAAAGACAAGCGCATAAATATATCTTTATATGTCCAACAGTCGCTATGGCAGCATAAAAATCTCATAAAAAAAGCGGCTGACCGCCGCTCTTTTCGCTTTTACCAGACTTCAGGTCACTCCGCTTCAGCTTCAGCGGCCAGAGCCTTGACGAGATCAACGATCCGGCGCCTTACCTTTGGATCACTGATCTTGACGAAAGCGCGGTTAAGTTGGAGCCCTTCCGAAGACGACAGGAAGTCAACAACATAATTGGGGCTCGAACTGTCGTCCGAGCCGCCCGCCCCCACGCCATTGTCACCGGGCGCATCTTCGAAGAAGAAGGAAACGGGAACGTTCAGGATGCTTGAGATGTTCTGCAGGCGGCTAGCGCCTACACGGTTCGTGCCTTTTTCATATTTCTGAATCTGCTGAAAGGTAATCCCCAGGCTTTCACCAAGCTTTTCCTGGCTCATACCAAGCATGGTACGACGAAGGCGGATCCGACTGCCCACATGAATATCAATCGGATTCGGCTTCTTCTTATTCTCAATCATCATTATGTCCTGAAAATTGGTGGTCGATGAACTCGATCCGCGCTGACTGATACTTGTTTCTCAGTCGAGCGCCTCCACTCGTGTTGCAACATACGAACCCCAGCGGCGCGCACTATGCATTTTTGCAGCTTTTCGGTCAATTCGAGTTGTTCGAGTTACACTGGCATTTCTTGCCGGTTTTCGAACGAATCATGTATTTCTGTATTTCTTCGGGACAATCCGCATCCCGCAATACTTAGCGGAATGGATAATGACGCGTGCCAAAGCCTATGCGCGCAATCGCAGCGACCAAAAACATGGAAATAAGAATCAGCGTAAAGCAGGCCGTACGCACGAAAGGACTCCAGGATGGAACGCGCATTTCAACCCAGGATGCATCCAAAAATCCCTTCTGATTGAAACCCATACCAGCGACCACACGTCCAAAGGGGTCGACAAGAGCAGAAATTCCGCTATTGGCACCCCTAATCAGGGGAAGGCCGGTTTCAACTGCCCGCAGACGCGCCTGCTGAAAATGCTGATATGGTCCCGGAGTGTTCCCGAACCAGGCGTCATTGGTAATATTGAGGATGGCATCCGAATTGCCAATTTCAGCGGATATCTCCTGCGGAAATATCGCCTCGTAGCAGATCAACGGATAAAGTTTTCTGCCATCGGGCAGAACAAGCAGCGAGCGGACGGCCGCAGCCGTAAAGCCTCCGGGCAAGGAAACGAGGTTGTCGATACCCCAACCTCTCAGCGAGTCTTCGAACGGGACATATTCGCCGAATGGCGTCAGATGCACCTTGTCGGAAGCGGCAAGTATCTGGCCTTCATCATCGATGACATAGACCGAATTATAGTAACGGGTCGCCGAACCAGGATCACCATATTCCGCGCGCACTGCGCCGGCGACCAGAACCTGTCCCTCATCAAGCATCTCGGCAATTTTCACCAGGGCATCCTGGCTCTCGGTCAGGAGAAACGGCACCGAGGTTTCGGGCCACACGATAATATCAGGGCGGCGTCCACCCGCCTTCGGCGGCGTTCTCGACAAGGCTAGATGCTCTTCAAAGATTCTTGCGCGATCCGACTTCTCGAGCTTGCGGGATTGATCAAGAACCGGTTGGACGAGACGAACCACCGTCAACTGCCCGCCGGGCTCGTCAAGCACAAGGTTGAGCCGAAAGATGCCATACCCGCAGTGAACGACAAGAAGAAGCGCGCCAATGATCAGTCCGGATGTCAGACCGCGCCGGGTACCGAAGAGAGAGGGTACTGAGAAGACAAGTACAGCAAGCGTCGTGACGCCAAACAGTCCGATTACACCTGCGGACTGCATCATCACCGGAACGGGCATCGCACCATAACCGACCGCATTCCAGGGAAACCCTGTCGCGATGAAGCTTCGCAACCATTCTGCCGTTCCAAAACCTAATGCAAGTGCGGCCAGCCTGGCAAACCCATCCGACCATAAGAGTGCGGCGATTGCCGTCGCCAGACCGTAAAAGAGGGCCAGAAATGCCGGCAGGCCCAATACGGCCAGAGGGATAGCCCAGGCAAATTCGTCTGCCTCGACCAATAGCGCATTCCCAAGCCACCAGAGGCCGGCGACGAAATAACCAAAGCCGAACAGCCAACCAAGAAAGAATGACGCGCGCAGCCTCGAAAGAAAACCACCATCAGGATGGGAGGCAAGGCCGTCCATTAGCCAGACCAGAAACGTAAACGAGACAAACAGAACGCCAAAGATGTTGAATGGAGGGAGTGCCAGTGCCCCGATGGCACCCGCCGCGACGGCCAGCACCATCCGGCGCACGCCCCACAGAAGCATGACCTTCCCCGCCAGCCTCTCCATCAACTCCCCTTTCGCCTGCCCGAATCACGATTGCAGTATGTGTTCTAGCATCCGGACGCGAAAGACTCTCATATCGGGAAGCATGACCGCGTCCCATTCTGCGGTATCGCGCTCGCTTTCCGACACGAAAAACGTATTCACTCGCGCTGCTTGCTCAAGCCAGCCGTTTCGGGCTTGCTCATCGTCGGCGTCACCGCATTCTGTTCTAGTTCCGGCTCAGCCTCGCCCTTGAGGTGCCGACGACGCGCAGGCGCCCTTTTTCGCACCACCCTTATCCTCTTGATACGTCGGGGATCTGCATCAAGAATATGAAACTCGAAGCCCGACAGCGCCTGAACGACTTCGCCGCGAACCGGTATGCGACCCAAAGCGGAAAAGATCAGGCCGCCGAGAGTATCGACATCTTCCATGCTGTCACGGATATCGAAGTCCGGGCCAATCGCCTCCGCGATTTCCTCGAGTTCAATTCGTGCGTCCGCCACAAAGATATCGTCACCCGTGCGTGAAAACATTGCCTCTTCGCTGTCATGTTCATCATCAACATCACCGATAACCACCTCGATGATATCCTCATGTGAGACAAGGCCGTCCGTGCCGCCATACTCGTCGATGACAAGTGCCATTTGCGTACGCGCAGCCTGCATGCTTTGCATCAGATCAGATGCAAGCATCGAAGGAGGCACGAAGAGAATTTCTCGAACAATACCTGCATCAGCGACCGTCTTGGTCAGATCCACTCTACCGAGATCGAAAGCAGGCTTTGGTGCACGTGCCGTCTTGTCCGTCTTGTCGGTTGCCGGCACCACGGCCTGCGCTGTCGCCGCGCGCGGACTCGAGCGCCGCTTGTTGCGCGCCTGCTTGGCAAGATACGACAGCAAGTCACGAATATGAACGAAACCGCGTGGGTCATCGAGCGTATCGAAATAGACCGGCATGCGCGAACGACCAGTCTCCTCGAAATGGACCATCAGATCCCCGACGGTAATAGTCATCTCCACCGCCTCGATATCTGCGCGCGGGATCATGATATCTTCGACGCGAACCTCTCGGAAGCGCAGGATATTGTGGAGCATGGCCCGCTCTTCGGGCGAAAAGGCTCCACTGACATTCGCGTCTGTCATCAGCGCATCGGCGAGGTCTTCACGCAGGCGCTCGCCCTGTGAAGGCCTCAGGAGCCGCAGGACACGGGACCAGAAGGAACCATGGTTTCTAGGTGAGGTTTCTTTGCGTTGCGGACTACTGCCTTCTTCCGAAGCGCTATCCGAACTGTCGTTGCCCTCATGGGCAGAAATTGTCGATATGTCGTTCATCGTTCCAAGCTAGGTGATCGAGTCATGGCCCGCATAGGGATCAGATAGGCCAAGAGCAGCCAAAATGCGAGTCTCCAGGGCTTCCATCTGCTCGGCCTCGTCATCCTCGAGATGATCATAACCGAACAGGTGCAGCAAACCATGCACAAGAAGATGCGTCAAATGCGCATGGATATCTTTGTCGAGTTCCGCCGCCTCGCGCTCTATTGTCTCACGGGCGACCACAATGTCACCAAGCATGGGACCTGGCATCGCGCCAGGCTGAACGGGATAGGCCGGAAAGGAAAGGACATTTGTCTCCTTGTCCTTGCCACGCCACCGCGCGTTGATCTCGCGGATCGCCTCGTCATTGGTGAAAACGATCGATATTTCAACAGTTTGCGCTGGAAACGGCTGGCCTTCGGATATCTTGAGATAGTCAATCGACGCTGCGATCACACGATCCGTCAATTCGACGAGCTGAGCCTCCTCGGGCCAACCTTCATCCTCAACACTAATCTGAATATCGAGCAGGGGCATGGGTTCTCACCAATCGTTATCGATCGGTTCCCTCGCTTTCCTCATGCACGGCATACTGTTCATCATAGGCTCTGACAATCCGGCCGACAAGCGGATGGCGCACAACATCGACGTCCCTGAACCGTATGACGGAAATACCCTCAACACCGTTCAATATGTGCAAGGCCTCCACAAGTCCCGATTTGACGCCGCGTGGCAAATCGATCTGGCTTGGATCACCCGTAACGATCATTCGGGCATTTTCGCCAAGCCGCGTCAGGAACATCTTCATCTGCATCGATGTCGTATTCTGCGCTTCGTCAAGGATTACCGCAGCATTTGACAATGTACGGCCGCGCATGAAAGCGAGAGGTGCGATCTCGATGACGCCGGCGGCGATCGCCCGCTCCACCTTGTCCCCGGGGATCATGTCGTAGAGCGCGTCATAAAGGGGTCGCAGGTATGGATCGACCTTTTCCTTCATGTCGCCCGGCAGAAAACCCAGACGCTCACCTGCCTCGACGGCCGGACGAGAAAGGATAATGCGATCAACCGCACCCCGCTCCAGCAATTGTGCGGCATGGGCCACCGCTAGATAGGTCTTTCCCGTGCCTGCCGGCCCCACGCCAAAGACAAGTTCGGAACGTTCCAGCGCACGAATATAGGCGTCCTGAGTGGGTGTTCGAGCAACAATGGTCTTCTTGCGCGTCGAGATCTGCGCCATCGACAGCTTCGCCTTGCGTTCCATTGTCGGCAGTTGCAACTGGTCGTCAGCGGCCATAGCCATGCGAATGGCGCCCTCTACGTCGGATGCGTCAACACTGCCGCCCTTCTGGAGACGCTCATAGAGGTAGTCCAATGCGCGGCGGGCCTGATTAGTGGTTGTGACATCACCTGAAATCGCCACCGAATTGCCGCGGGCCCGGGCATCGATGTTCAACCGCTCTTCGAGCAGTTTGAGATTCTGGTCGAATTGACCGAACAGCTCACTGGCGAACCTGTTGTTCTCAAACGTCAGGACAAAGTGATTGGAATCGGATGCAGCGGTTTGGGGTTGTCGCGCGGATGATGAAACCAATTCGTGTCCGTTCAAGTAGGCTCGCTCCTCATCAGATCAGATTCAGGTACCGACTACACCCTGCACTCTTTCGGCAAACAAGCTGTTTGGACCTGTTCCCGTGATTCGTACCGAGATAATGTCACCTATCTGCGACGTTTTTGCATCAACATTCACAGATTGAAGCCACGGAGATCGTCCAATCAGCTGTCCTTCGTTACGGCCAGGCTTTTCGAGCAACAGATCGATGACCTTTCCGACACAAGATTTGGCGAATTCAGCCTGCTGTTTCAAGAGGAGAGCCTGCAATCTTTCTAGCCGCTCGGTCTTTACGTCTTCGCAAACCTGGTCAGGAAGATCCGCACCCGGCGTACCCGGACGTATCGAATACTTGAAGGAGTAGGCCTGCGCGTAATTGACCTCTTTTATGACCTGCAGCGTGTCTTCGAAGTCCTGATCGGTCTCTCCCGGAAAGCCCACGATGAAATCACCCGAAATGGCAATATCGGGCCTCGCCTGCCGGATCCGCTCGATCAGGGCAAGATACTCGGCGGACGTATGTCGCCGGTTCATCGCCTTCAATATTCGATCAGAACCCGACTGGACGGGCAGATGCAGATAAGGCATGAGCGCGCGAAGATCCCGATGAGCTTCGATCAATCGATCATCCATGTCGCGCGGATGGCTGGTTGTGTAGCGAAGCCTTGCCAGACCCGGAATTTCCGCCAACCGATAAAGCAGCTCTCCAAGCCCCCATTCACGACCATTCGCATCCGCACCGCACCATGCATTGACATTCTGCCCGAGGAGCGTGATCTCCCGGACACCGCTTTCAGCGAGATGACGGGCCTCCTCCACAATCTGGTGGACTGGACGGGAAACCTCGGCGCCACGTGTATAGGGGACCACGCAGAAAGTGCAGAACTTGTCACAGCCCTCCTGGACTGTGAGGAAGGACGTCACACCGCGTGAGCGGATGCGGGCCTTCTCCGGCACAGGCAAATGCTCGAATTTATCTTCGACGGCATAATCGGTATCGACAACACGGCTGCCTTGCCGCGCGCGGCGTAACGCTTCGGGGAGACGGTGATAGGTCTGCGGCCCAATCACGACATCGACGGCTGGCGCACGGCGAAGGATTTCTTCACCTTCCGCCTGTGCGACGCATCCTGTCACACCAATCATGAGTTCCTGACCGTCAGCATTGCGGGCCTGCTTCATGTCGCGCAATCGCCCGAGCGCCGAATAGACCTTTTCGGCAGCCTTCTCGCGGATGTGACAGGTATTGAGCAGGATAAGATCCGCATCCTCCATCTGTTCGGTGGTGACATAACCTTCGCCAGCCAGCGCATCTCCCATGCGCACGGAATCATAAACATTCATCTGGCAGCCGTAGGTCTTGATGAAAACCTTACGCGTGTTGGCGCCATCCTTGTGGTCGGTCGGCGAGGCGGATATTGCGGTGTCAGTGCTCATGAGCGGCTCTTTACCGCAAGAAGGCCCACAATAGAAGGGCCTGGTTTCATGGGTGGCGTCGTGCGAAATCGTATTGTTCAGGATCTACGGGCGAACGCGCGTGACCGGTGGTCACTTTTCTCAAGAACTCACATATTCGCCGGCGACGGTCACCGCAGCACGCCGAACGTAGACGGAGCCTGAAGACGGCCGGCCAATGCCAACCTGTAATCAGTACCCTGCCTTTTGCTGCCATGCACGCGAAGGACATTCTGGCACGCAGGCGAAGACCCATCCGTGTCGCCGCACGAAAAGGCTAGCCGTAATCTCGACCGCGCAGCCTCAGCCGCAGCATGCGACGAATGCGGGCAGCGACGTCTGCACTCAATACCTTGCGATTGTCCCCCGCCCGGAAATCGATCGTTTCACCAAAGGATATATCCACATCGATCGCCTCCGCCTTCAATACACCCATCAGATGGGGGGCGAGCTCAACATCTCCGGGCCAGGCAGCAATCGGCCGGTGATATCGCCCCATCGTCATGCCATGAATACGCGTATAGGCGATGGCAACCGGCTGAACATGGACGACATGTCCAGGAACATGAGGGACTGCTGCCGCAGCGGCACCAAACAGGGACGACTTGATCTCGAGCAATCTGTTACCATCCGACGTGGTCCCTTCCGGAAACAGGACCACGACCTCCCCACCCTTCATCCGCTTGGCAATCTCGGTGACCTGGTGACCAGCCTTGCGCCTTTCCTCCCGGGCAACAAAGATGGTTTTCTGGAGCTTTGCGAGGAGGCCAAAGATCGGCCAATTCGCCACTTCGTCCTTGGCGATGAAGGCAACATCGGCAACAGCACCCAACACGAGGATGTCCTTCCAGGAGGCATGATTGGACGCAATCATCAACGGCCGCCGCGGGTCAAGCCTGCCATGGATATTGATCCGTATTCCAAGCAGCCAGCAGGCAGCACGATGCCAGTATCGGGGAAGATAGCGCCGGAACTTCAAATCGAATGCAAGGCCGACAAGCTGAAAAGGCAGCAAAACAAGCGTGAGCGCCGACAAGGCGGCGACCACGAAGCCAATCCGCAGCCAGATGATCAAGCGTCATCCTTGTCGAGCCGTATGCCATAGAGCTCAAGCCGATGTCCGACCAACCGGAAACCATGCTCGCGCGCGATGCGTTCCTGGAGTGCTTCGATCTCGGGAGAGTGAAATTCGATGACCGTACCCGATTCCACGTCGATCATGTGATCGTGATGCTCGTCGGGAACGGTTTCATAGCGAGAGCGGCCGTCCAGAAAGTCATGCTTTTCAATGATTCCCTCATCTTCGAACAGCTTGACGGTCCGATAAACGGTTGACAGCGAGATACGCGGGTCGACCTTTGCGGAGCGCCTGTAAAGCTCCTCTACGTCCGGGTGATCTTCAGACTCCTGCAGGATACGGGCAATCACGCGACGCTGTTCCGTCATGCGCATGCCTTTTTCGGCACACAGCTCCTCCAGTGTCTTGGAAAGATCTGTCATGACGTGGCCGCCCTTTTTTATTAACCCGTTCGATGGAACTAGCGAAGATCACGCTTCATGACAAGCGCCGTTGACCGTGTACCATCGGCCCCGATGTAATAGGCCGGGCGCTCGGCAACCGTCTGAAAAACCAGCTTTCGGTAAAGACGGACGGCTGCATGATTGTTCGCTTCGACTTCCAGGAAGATGACTTCTCCACCACGATGATGCGCCTCCCGCATGGCACTTTGCATCAGACGCCAGCCAAGACCCGCGCCGCAGAACCTGTCTGCCACCGCAATCGTCAGTATCTCCGCCTCGCCAGCCGTTTCGCGGGCCAGCACGAAGCCCGCTAGCGGACGGGAAAAAATGGCATTGGTCTGACGTGCGACGAACCCGAAGACATTCGCCTGCAGGAGTAATCCTGTAAACTCGCCATCGTTCCACTGACGCGGAAAGCGCTGTCCGTGGAGTTCCGACACCTCGCGACAGTCTGTCCCTTCCATCGGGACGATTTCAAAGTAGGGTTTCCACTGCAAATACACGTCGAACATCGGACATCAGGACCGGGCAAGAGCAAATCCGGTCTGCACCTTGGCATCCGGTCCTCTCAAATAGAGAGGCTTCGGCTTCGACGCACCCATCGGCTTTGCCGCCCCGAGGCGTGCTACCGTGGCGATATCGAAGCGGTCGCGGACCTCCATGTCCGGTTCGGACAAAATGATGGGCCGGCCCGAACCCACAAGATCAGCCTTCAACGACTTGGCAAGAACTTCCGCATCTCGTCCAGACATTGCCGCGGGATTACTGAGGGGCGCCCCGTCCACCCCGAAACCCTGGACATAGAGTTCGTCACGCTTGGCATCCATGGCAACCAGAACGGCATTTCGAGGCGACGTGCCATGATGCATCGCAGCCAGGGTCTCGAGCGTCGTGACACCAACGCAATCGACTTCAAGCGCGAGTGCCAGCCCCCGCGCGGCTGCAACGCCAACACGGATCCCGGTAAACGACCCGGGACCGACCACGACCGCAATCTTGCCAACCTCTGCCAGCTCCAGATGCGCCTTGTCGAGAACTTCATCGATGACAGCCATGAGCCGCTCGGCATGACCCTTGCCGATCATGTCGGTTACGGCACCAAGCGTTTGGCCAGTCTCGCTGTCATGGATTGCAGCAGAACAATCCACACCGGCCGTATCGATTGCCAGAACAATCATCTGCGGCCGGTCAGAGAGCTTCGACGGCCTGCACTTCCGGTACGAAGTGATGAAGCAGGTTTTGCACGCCGTGCTTCAGTGTAGCCGTGGAGGACGGGCAGCCCGAGCAGGCACCCTTCATGTTGAGATAAACCGTTCCGTCCTTGAACCCCTTGAAGGTGATGTCACCGCCATCCTGAGCTACTGCGGGACGGACACGCGTTTCCAGGAGTTCCTTGATGGTAGCGACGATCGTCTCGTCCCCGTCATCGTAGAACTCGCCTTCCTCGTCAACGACTTCGGCCGTGCTCATGCCACCACCCATGATCGGCTGGTCTGACATGAAGTGCTCCATGATCGAGCCAAGAACAGCCGGCTTGAGATGCTGCCATTCGGCACTGTCCTTGGTGACCGCTATGAAATCATAGCCGAAGTAGACGCCGGCGATCCCGGGGATCGCGAACAGGCGCGACGCCAAAGGTGAAGCCTCGGCTTCACTGACATTGCGAAACTCGGCTGTTCCCTTTTCCATCACGATCTTGCCGGGCAAAAACTTGAGGGTCGCCGGATTAGGGGTGGCCTCTGTCTGGATGAACATCTTGCATCTCCTGAGTGCGACCGCACCTAGTTTAGAACTCTTCAAAGGAAGATAGTTCCGATCGTCCTTCTGTTCAAGTGCGCCTTTCAGCGTCCGGCGTCAAGACGACTCAGCACAGCGCGTCGATTTCCTCATCGCTGAGGCTGTCGGGAAGAACCGTCACAGGGATCGGAAAGACCGCGCTTCGGCCCGCAACGGCCGACACCAGCGGCCCTGGTCCCTCCTTGGCGGACGCTGCGGCGAGGACCAGGATCGCGATATCACGATCTTCTTCGACAAGTGCGTTGATCTGTTCGGGTGCATTGCCCTCACGGATAACAATCTCCGGATCGATACCGATGGTCTCGCGAACCTTTTGCGCCGTCTTTGCCATGATCGCGTCCGCTTCCTCGCGCGCTTCCGCACGCATGATGGCTTCCACACCCAGCCATTGCTGGAAGTCACCGTCAGCAATCACAAACAGCAGAATCAGCCCACCGTTGGAGTTCTTAGCCCGACGCCCGGCATAGCGAACAGCACGCTCGCATTCCGGCGTACCGTCGATCACCGCCATGAACTTGCGTCGGTGGCCTTCAAGTTGTGAAAGGCGTTTGGAAACCATGGCAGCTCTCTTCCTCCCGTGATCTCGGCCCGACGGACCGAGATGGAAAATCTATACGAAAGCCTGAAAATGAAAACCCGGGCCTGTGTCGCCAACCTGCATCTGTCAACGCAGCAAGCCTATGATATCAAAGACGTCCGCCATTACACTTTGCGCCCTCGCACGTGCCCTCTCTCCGCCATCGCGCAAGATGGCATCGATATGCGTCGTGTCATCCATCAATCGGCGCATTTCAGCGGAAATCGGCGAAAGCACCTCGACTGCGAGGTCCGCGAGTGCCGGTTTGAAGCTGGAAAACTGCTGTCCACCGAACTCCTTGAGGACATCTTCCTTCTTCCTCTCCGAAAGTGCTGCATAGATCCCAACTAGGTTTTCCGCTTCCGCACGCCCCTTCAGGCCTTCGACTTCGCTTGGCAACGAATCGGGGTCCGTCTTCGCCTTGCGAACCTTCTTCAAAATCGCGTCGGCATCGTCCATCAGGTTGATCCGCGACAGGTCGGACGGATCGGACTTGGACATCTTCTTGGTTCCGTCCTTCAAGGACATGACGCGAGGTGCCGGCCCGTCTATCAGCGGCTCTACCAACGGGAAATAGCCATGGACCGGCTCTTCACCAACAACCATGTCCACACCCTGGCCGGTCGCACGTATCCTCTCCTGAAAGTCGATATTAAACTTCTGGGCAATATCGCGCGTCAACTCCAGATGCTGCTTCTGATCGTCGCCGACCGGAACGTGCGTCGCACGGTAGACAAGAATATCGGCAGCCATCAGACTTGGATAGGCGAGCAGGCCGAGCGAGGCGTTTTCACGATCCTTGCCGGCCTTGTCCTTGAACTGCGTCATGCGGTTCATCCAGCCGATGCGCGCGACGCAGTTGAACACCCAGGCAAGTTCGGCGTGCTGTGGCACCGCCGACTGATTGAAGACAATGTGCTTGACCGGATCAATGCCCGAAGCAATGAATGCCGCAGCAATCGAGCGTATCTGATTGCGCAGGTCATCATGTACGAGTTGTGCGGTGATGGCGTGCAGGTCAACGACGCAATAGATGCAATCATTGTTCTCCTGCAGGGCCACAAACTTTCGTATGGCTCCGAGATAGTTGCCGAGATGCAGGTTGCCCGTCGGCTGAACGCCCGAAAAAACGAGCGGCTGGAAGGTATTCATCTTGTCCTCAAATAGGCTGGTGGAGGGCCCCAGGCCCAAAGGGCCAAGTCGCTAACGGTGAGGCTTATGCACGCCAGACAACGCCTTTACAATACCCGAAAGATAGTCACGGCAATCTGCGGGGCGCCATCTTCTTGCCATATTCGAACCTGGATTGCGATCTCCACGCCTGATACCAGCAAGCCGACCACCCCTTAAATTGCCTATTATTTGGGCGACATGCGCAGCAAAATGACCGCCTCACGCGATCACGGACCTATCACAATCTGCTGATTTCAAACGTTTCCCGGCCATTCCTTCTTCGAGAGCAATCTCAGGTGGTCGCCTGATGCCACCCATGATTGTCGAATGTTCAAATTTCGAGCAAATCATCTTCATATTTGCGACACTTTCCGGAACGATTTTTCTCCAATCAAGAAAAGCCCAAGATGATCTCGGGTGCGTTCCGGGGAATACAATGCGCATTGTCCATCATGTCGCACTTGCCTCGCTGCTTATTTTCAGCGTGAGTGGAATTGCAGAAGCCGGCGACAATCAGAAACGTCGCGGAAACCTTTTTAAACATGATTATTCCGCCGCCTATACTGTTCAGCGTGTGAGCGTCAAAACAAAGTGCTTTCCGACCAAGCTCAAGGCGATCCTCGCACATATTGCAGTCCGGACGGGAAAGAGGCCGGTGGTGACATCCGGCCACCGACCGCGTTCCGGCCGTTCGCAACACAGCCATTGCTACGCGGCCGATATCCGGGTTCCCGGCGTCCCGGAAAAGAGGATACTCGCAGCAGCCGCTTCTGCTCCGGGCATCGGCGGTATCGGCCGCTACTGCAACGGCATTGTCCACGTTGACATTGGCCCGAAGCGCACATGGGCCCATTGCGGCAAGCGCAAGAAGCGCTCGTGATTTCCTATGAGGCTGTCCGTTTGAGATTGCGCCGGATCATGCCGATATCGGCAGCACCAATGAGGAAGGCCACCGGGAAATAGACCGCCACCGCCAGAACCAGAAGGCATCCGAGCGCCAGAACCTGCTCGATGAGACCCGCCTGCGACGACAATGACGCTGATGCGTAGGGCAGGGCAAGGATAAGACCGCCACCCATGATGCCTGCGGACACGAACAGCAAGAATGTGCGGCGAAGCAGCGCCCATTCCCAAACCAGATCACCCCGCCACAGCAACGTCGAAAACAGAAGCACCGTGTTTATCCATCCTGCAACGACTTCGGCCGTTGCAATTCCGCGCTCGGCAAGGAATGGAAACAGCGTGATGGCCAGCCCACTATTCACGGCGACCGAAACCATTGTGAACCGCATAGGTGTCTTCGTATCCTCGCGCGCATAATATCCGGGCTGCAACGCCTTGATCATCACGAAACCCGGCAATCCGATCCCATAAATGGCAAGGATGGATGCGACGATGGCCGTATTTTCCTCGACGAATGCTCCTCGTTCGTAAAGAACGCGAATGATCGGCTCCGACAGGACCCACAAACCAACCGCAGCGGGCAATGTCAGGAACAGCACGAATTCCAACGAGCGGTTCTGGGTATTGATCGCTTCCCTGACCTGCCCGGCCTTCAACGCGCGCGACAATTCCGGTAAAAGGACGACTCCGACCGCAATTCCGACAACGCCGAGCGGCAATTGGTAGATACGATCTGCATATTGCAGTGCTGCGATTGCACCTTCCTTGCCCGACGCAACCGCCTGACCGATAATCTGGTTGATTTGCGTTATTCCGCCCGTGATCGCCGCCGGTATCGCCAATACGAGGAGCCGCTTAACATTCGGGGTCATTTTCGGGCGGCGAAACCCGATTCGGATGCCCGCCTGCCTCACGGCAACGTAGACGATGGCAAGCTGAAGGACACCAGCTACCAGCACGCTCCATGACAAATACCAGGCCGTCGTCAACGGGTCGGCCTTGTGCCACCAGGCATAAGCGAGTGCCGAGATCATCACGACATTCAAGAACACAGGCGCGACCGCCGCTGCGAAATAGCGATGCAGGGAGTTCAGCATTCCGCTCATCATTGCCGTTAACGACATGCACATGAGATAGGGAAACATTACCGTTGCGAGGCGCACGGTCATGGACGACTTTTCCGGATCATCAGAAAAACCGGGCGCTATGATCCAATCAACCAGCCACGGCATTGCCAGTTGCATGCCGATGGTGATCAGCATCAGGGCGGAAAACAGGACGCCGAACACCTCTTCGGAGAACCGTTTGGCACCCTCGACGCCGTTCATCTCGATCTCCTTGGAGAACAACGGGACGAAGGCCGCATTGAATGCGCCCTCGGCAAAAAGCCGCCGGAAAAGGTTCGGAAATCGAAAGGCCGCGTAGAAAACATCCGCCATCGGACCTGCACCGAGCGCCGCCGCCATCAGCATTTCGCGGACAAAACCGAACATTCGGCTGCCGAGCGTTGCACCGCCGACAGTTGCAAATTTCCTAACGAGGCTCATGCATCCGCCCTTGATCGTCGGCCTGCCCGGCCGGGAATGGGAGCGGGGGCAATAATACCCGAAGGCATTCTGCTGCGCAGTTCATCTTCCTGCTGCGCAACCACAGCCTTCAGCCTGGCCGTTATATTGACCTGGCGGTTCTCGTTGGTGATCTTGGAGCCCACAAGATCGGTGACATAGAATGTATCGATAACTTTCTCGCCAAAAGTCGTGATGCGAGCGGACAGAATGTCGAGCGACAGATCGGCAAGCACTGCCGTGATCTCAGCGAGCAGACCGGCCCGGTCAAGACACTCCACCTCGATGACGGTAAACTTGTTCGACAGGCCATTGGAAACGATCACCGAGGGCTGAATGTTGAACGTCTTGTTTCCTTTCTTCGCCCTGGATCGCGTGGCGATGACCTCTGGCAGTTGCTTCTTGCCCGACAAAACATCTTCAATCATGCGCCCGATGGTGGCAGCCCGGCGCAGTTCGTCCTCGTCTATGACGAATTCGCGATTGACGAGGATAGTGTCCAGTGCCCGGCCATCGGATGTCGTAAAAATCTGGGCATCTGCAATGTTGGCGCCAGCTGCCGCACACGCTCCAGCGATTATCGACAGGAGGCGCGGATGATCGGGCGCCAGGACGGTAATTTCGGTGATCGCGTGGAAGGAATGCGTC